>NZ_JBNDMQ010000035.1:0-97671 GCF_050436665.1 Paraburkholderia sp. EB58
GCTGAATAGCGTCTCATCTTCCATTCGCTGCCCGCCCTCCATCTTTACACTAATCGGTTCGGGTGACGCGACAACTAGCCTGACATGGAGGGCCGCAAAGAAAGTAAGGGAAGAAAGCGGGCTTCACACCGCAAGCCTGTAGGTGTCCATCTCTGTGTGTACCCGGAGTGGTCCGAAGACAAGATTGTTCCCTCGCGTCACCCTCGCTCGTGACAAGGCGCTCATCCATCCCACTCCGCACTGTGTGCGTCGTGGATGGGTTTTCCTGGGAACCCGATGCGCTGGTGCAGGCTACGAACGAAGTCGATTGTGCGCTGCCAGATATCTCCGCACAACGATATTGCAAAGCAGGACGACAGCGCCCACGAACAGAATGGACACTATGAGAAAAAGCAATATGGCGAGCGTTTCGATGTCATCCGTGTTCGCCAGCTCCTCATGTCCCGTGACCTTCAAAACGGCTCGGATAGCCACGTCCAGAAAGTCAGGCATGTTGTACGGCCAGAACTCGATCACATGACTAAGAAACCAGCCTCCAATGAGCGTAATCGTCACGTTGGCAAACGCAATCAATCCTTTTGCGCAGAATCGTTTCATCGCACTTCGACAATTCCATATGCCATCGCCGAGCTGCCGGGCACCGGCATGTCAGGTTTCCGGGAACGAAGATATCTCGCGAGCTGGTCAAAACGTGCCGGACTCACTACGGTAATGCAGCCCTCGCTCAAACGCATTCGACCCATCGGATGCAACCTGAAATTCCCGCGCTTGTGGCCATTGATGATAGTCGTATCGCCGGTTAGAGGGTTCCATAGCGCAAACCATTTCGTTCTGTCGGTCGTACCGAAACCATATTCATCCCAGAGGTCGTAGAGCATGCCGAGATGCCCCCCGGATTCACGATCAATCAGATAATACGTCCCTTTGGGAATGGCACCCACGTCTTCCTCGTCGGTGTTGTTCGGATTGTCGCGCCCTTGGCCATGGCCGGAAAACGCTTCTATCTGCCCGATGCCGGCACAGTACAGGTAGGAGGTTTTCCGGTTGTTCAATTCGAATGTGCATCTGATTGGCATTTGCCCGGTCCCCTCGTTTTAGTATTGATTCCACTCGTCCGAGAAAACCAGGTTTCCGTCCAGGTACGACCAGGTGATTTTTCCGTATCGCAGGCCGACCGTTTCGACGTGATTTTGTGTAGCCGTGGCCGAGTCCTTGATGTTGGCTACGCGCGGCATGATGCACGTCACCTTGACGTCTGCCATCGTGATACGGAAGTATTCCCGCTCCAGTCCGCTTTCGTCGATTCGATACCATTTCAAGGTCGCCGAACGCAACGTTGCGCCTTTAGCCGCTGCCCGGTACAACAGCGGCGTTGACCGATCAATTTCCTTTTCCACGACCATCGCATCATGCGACCTGACTCCTATTAGCTTGCCTGTACTGGCGTCGGCGGGGATATGAATCCCGTGAGAAAAACTCAGAACCTCGATGCTGCCATCGCGTCCCGATACGGCGCTTGATCCTCTGATATCCGATCCGTCCTGGTCGGTAAGCCACAGGTGCAAAGGAATAGCCATAAGTCGGAAGTCTCCAGGTTAGAAAATAAATTCGCGCCGCGTAGAAACGCAGCGCGCATTCGAACCTAGCAGCGTCCCGACTTCCGGACGTTGAAATTTGTCAAAGCACCTTAGTCTGTCAGGCAAATCGGCGTATGCCGAACAGCAAGGCCGGCAAGCCGAATCTCGCTCCCGTAACCGTGTGAATTTGCCTCTGCTGACCCACGTCAATGAGCCCGTTGCCTGGCAGTGCAAAAATAGTCGCTCCAGAAGACGCAAGCCTTCTTCACCTTACAAGGAGCGCCACATGTTTCCCGAGTACCGCGATCTGATCTCCCGCCTCAAGACCGAAGACGCTCACTTCTCCCGGCTGTTCCAGCGCCACAACGAACTGGATCATCAGATCCACAACATGGAGACAGGCGTCACCCCTGCAGATAGCGTCACGATCGACACCCTCAAACGAGAAAAGCTCCTGTTGAAAGACCGGCTTTACGCGGTGCTGAAGAAGGCCGACGCAGAGGTCTAACCAGAACACGCCGCCCTGCTCCACACAGCGCAGGGCACGCGCGAGCGCTTGCGCACCCGTCGGACTCATGTTCAACACGGAGATCAACGCATTGACATCCCAGCAGGAAAAACTCCCTCACCGCTCGCCGGAGAATCAACCGTCTGTCAGGCGTACCTCGCAGGGTGACGTGATGGCCGGCCATACGTCGCTCGCAGCCGAACGCAACGACACCGTCCGCTCAGTGCAGGCAGCCAACGAACTGATCGCAAACGGCATTCAGCACGCGCTGTCTGCGAACGCCGGACAAGACGCCGCTACGCTGATCGACACGCTCCGCACGTTGATGGATGGCCTCTCACCCGATGAAGCCGCCGCCCTGCGCAGTGCGTTGCTCGAAGGCAACCCCGCGGTCTGGCATGCCGCTCACGCGCGCCACCCCGACGACGAGTTGTCGCCAGCCCTGCGCGAAGGCGGCTATCCGTACCGCAATCTCATGTCACGGCGCGCCTATGAGAAGCAAAAGTACCGTTTGCAGGTTGAATTGCTCAAACTGCAGGCCTGGGTACGCGAGACAGGCCAACGCGTCGTGATCCTGTTCGAAGGACGCGATGCCGCCGGCAAAGGCGGCACAATCAAACGTTTCATGGAGCATCTGAATCCGCGCGGGGCGCGCGTGGTCGCGCTCGAGAAACCCAGTGATTCAGAGCGCGGTCAATGGTATTTTCAGCGCTATGTGCAGCATCTGCCCACGGCCGGTGAAATCGTCCTGTTCGACCGCTCCTGGTACAACCGCGCCGGTGTGGAACGCGTGATGGAATTCTGCACGCCGTACGAATATGACGACTTCATCGAGCAGGTGCCAGAATTCGAGCGGCATCTCGCCCGTAGCGGTACCCACATCATCAAGTTCTGGTTCTCAGTGAGTCGTGAGGAGCAGCGCCGCCGCTTCAAGGAGCGTGAAGTGCACCCGCTCAAACAATGGAAGCTGAGCCCGGTGGATCTGGCCTCGCTCGACAAATGGGACGAGTACACCCAAGCCAAGGAGGCCATGTTCGCGCATACCGATACCGCAGAGGCGCCGTGGACCGTGATCCGCTCCGATTGCAAGAAGCGCGCGCGCCTTAACGCGATGCGATATGTGCTCCACAAGCTGCCCTATGCGAACCGCGATCTGGCGATGATCGGTGCGATCGATCCGCTGCTGGTCGGACGCGCCATGTAGGGCAGCGATGGGCGCGGGCAGGCGTTTGACGTCAACGGCCCGCACGCTCGCAGGCTCAATTATTCGCCCTCGCCAGCTCTCGCTTCGTCTGAGCGAAGATCAGCGAGCCACAGTGAACCTCGCCCGACGCGATCGCCGCGGAGCCCGTCGCGGGCAATATCAGATCAGACAAGAGCCCTGCCACCGCTTCCGGCGAGCCGCCCAATAGCGTCAAGGCCAACGATTCGACCGTAATCGCCCCCCAGCGCCACCGTCGTCACGACACGGATTGTCGCCGCACGGTATAGCGCCGCCAGATGCTGATCGGGCAAAAAGCTAAGCAACTTCACATTGCCATCGAGTTCGGCCTCGTTGATGCGCGTCGGCAGTTCCTCTTGCAGCGGTCCATCGCCCGGAATCAGCAACAGCACGTCAGGCAGGCGCTGCCTTAGCAGCTTCACCTCATGGATCAGATTCTCCGCCCCTTCCGTGGTACCAGACGCCGGGCCGCCAGCACGATTGGCCGGCAGCCGGGCAGTTCCGAAATTCTCGTCACCTCTTGCAGCAAATCACGGGTAATGCGTCGACTTCCCTTACGCTACCGGTATATCACCTCTCACATAAACCGGCGCTGTCTGCTGGTTCCCCCTTTTCTAAATGATTAAGCTTTCGTTACGAGTGTTACATGTGTTGTGCATGTTGCCACTCGTTAGAAAGACTTATCGCGAGAGAACAAGGGAGATGTAAAGATGAACGATGAGAACGCGAAAACCGGCCGGGGTGGTTTTCAACACGCGATCACCAGAACAGGCCCAGTCTGGTCGAAGCTATCCCACGTCGAATCGTTGCCAGCGCTATTGGTATCACGCTTTCGGTCGCGCTTGCCGCATGCGGTGGCGGCAGCACCGGCGGCACGACCTCTGGAGCTATACCAACCGCACAAAGCATGGCGGAGGTGGCGACAGCGGCAAGTGCCGCAAGTTCTACTAGCGTTTCGCTCGCAACCTCGTTGAAGATGCATACGAGCAGTATTGCCCCCGACACGCAGACCAGCCGGTTTATCATCAAGTATAAAACTGGAACTGCGGAACGTGGATCAACGATCGCCGTACAGGCAAAACTCGATAGGCTGGCCAGCGCGCTCCCTGCGAGGGCGCACCATTCACGACGGCTGGTGCTCGGCGCTGATGTGGTCACGACCGAACGCGCGCTAAACGCGAGAGATGCGAAGGCATTCATGCGTGCGATAGCATCGGACCCGAACGTGGAGTACGTTGAACCTGACACACCGATGTCCATCGATTCAGTACCTAACGACCCCGACTACAGCGATCAATGGGGCTTTTTTCAACTCAAGACCCAGGACAGACTGCTGTGGGCATCCGCGCGGAGAATGCATGGAACATTGCTACAGGGGCGGGCATATCAATCGGACTTGTTGACAACGGTGTAACGAGCCATAGCGACCTGAACGCGAATGTTCTGCCGGGTGGTTTTGACTTTACATTTCTTCCTGGGCCTGGGGATGGCACGAACCCTGGCCGCACAGTCGAAGGAAACTGCGCGATATCGTTTCACGGCACTCACGTTGCGGGCATCATGGCCGCGCTGACCAATAACGGCATCGGAATCGCTGGCGTTGCGCCGTCCGCCAAAGTGCTTTCGGTTCGCGCGTTGAGTGCCTGTGGCGCCGGCTCAGTTTCCAGTATTGTGGAAGCAATGGTATGGGCCGCGGGTGGAACGGTTGCAGGAATGGCGGACAATCCTCGCCCTGTAAAGCTTACTAACGCTAGCCTTAGCGGTGCTGGACAGTGTTCGCAGACGTATCAGGACGCAATTGACTATGTGAATAGATTGGGCGCGATTGTTATTGTGGCCGCCGGCAACGATAGTGGCGATGCATCAAATCATCAGCCAGCCAACTGCCATGGTGTTATCAACGTGGGTAATAGCCAGCGCGACGGCTCGCGAAATCCTTCGTCTAACTATGGGCCTATGGTGGATATTGCCGCGCCCGGCACCGATATATTATCCACCTACAACGATGGAACGTCCGCACTGGGTAACGAGAGTTACGCGTATATGACCGGAACGTCAATGGCCACGCCGATGGTTACCGGCGTAATCGCGCTCGCGCAGTCCGTCGCGCCGACGCCACTGAGCGTTGCTGAAATGCGGACTCTGCTTCAGCAGAACGCCCAGCCCTTTCCGAAAACACCTGACCAGCCTATCGGTGCGGGAATCGTCGATGCAACCGCGACGGTTGCCGCTGCGAAATCCGGGAAAATTCCCGTGGCTGCGGATTTTACGTGTAGCGAATGGACAAATAGCATGACAGTAACCTGTACGGACCTGTCTACGGCAAGGAGCGGCGTACCTATCAAGACATGGGTATGGAACCTCGACACCGGATACGCCCCTGTCCCCGTGAGTCAAACGGTCAATCCGTACGCCAGCTATGAATACCCGGGCGTTCGCCAAGTCAGTCTGACAGTCACCGATGCCAACGGTGCGACGAGTACCCTTTCGCGTCCGATTATGGTCGCGCCGCCGTCCGTTACCTCTATCTCGAACAATTACAATGCAGTGGTGTCAGGGGATGTCTACGTTGAGCAATACTACGAACTGGATGTTCCCGCCGGAGCAACTAACTTGACCGCTAGTCTAACGCCGTCGACCTCCTCGGAAGGCGCATGGTTATATATCAAGGCCGGATCACCGACCGATATGCATGCCGATTGTCAAAAAGGTATGGCGAATGGCAATGCTGCGACGTGCTCAATCGACAATCCAGCGTCAGGGCCTTACTACGTGATTGTTAACCCTCAATCGCGAATTACGCACAGCCCTCACGGCGTCCTACAAGTAATCCAAAACCTGACAATCAAGGCTGAAATTGCGCCCCTCTGTTGCCATTGCGGCGCGCAGGGGTGTAACTTCTCGCGCGAGCTAAGTAAGGTATCTCAGAAATGTCTACCCCCCACGTCAGTGATCCCGACATAAAAGACGGCAGCACCCAGATAGCTCACGCTAACGCCTGGGCGCTTGCCCCATCTAACCTGCAAGTTGGGCTTGACCTCGTTGCTGCACTGGCTAAGACCAAGCACACCGCACAGCTTGACGAAGTGGTTAGACAGATCAGAACGCAGCACGCTGCCGACGCCGAGGCATTGGAGGCACTGTGTCTCGCGCTGTATAGAATCGACCACTTTAGCGTGATGCTAGGTGTTGCCCGGCAGGGACTCGCCATCGATCCGCAACGGGCCATGCTCCACCTCTACGCGGCACATGCCCTGAGCGTACGTGGCAGCAACGTTGAAGCGATGATTCACAGCAGGGAAACGGCCCGACTTCTGCCGAACGACCCGGTGATGCAGTATCAGCTTGGGTGTCTTGAACTAAGCAATGGGGAGTTCAAGAATGGCTGGACGCGCCACAATCAGTTCTACACGCTGCCGGTACAGCTAAACTCATTGGTCTTTCCGAACTTCCCTTTGTGGAATGGCGAGCGCGTTACCGGACGGAAGTTCCTGCTTGTGGGCGAACAGGGACGCGGCGACGAAATCCAGTTCATCCGGTTCGCTGAATGGTTGAACCAACGGGGCGCAATCGTCGATGTACTGGTCAGCCAGCCCATTGCGAGAATTGCGACCAGCATGACCGGCGTACGGTCGGTATTTACAGAGCTGCCCGCCGGGCCCTATGACTACTGGAGCCACATGCTACGGATGCCAGAGCATATGAAACTCGACCTGCCAATGCTGCCCATTGCTATGCCGTACCTCGCGTCAGAGCCCGAGAGGCTCGACTTATGGCAAGTCCGCATCGATTTTATTTCGCCAGAAGCGACTCATAAAAAGAGCCGCCGTATCGCCGTCGTGTGGGCCGGCGGGCCAAATCATGCGCTCGACCGATTCAGGTCAATCCAGCTCGACGCGCTCATGCCCCTGTTTGCCATGCCGAACACGACCTGGTTTTCGCTGCAAAAGGGAGACCGTGAGCGCGACAGCGAAGCCATCGCGGAGGAATTTGATTTGCACACGCTCGGACCAACTATCGAAGACTTCGCCGATACGCTCGCCATCCTTGAAACGCTCGACCTGCTCATCACTGTTGACACGTCCGTCGCACATCTGGCAGGAGCAGCTAGTCTCCCCGTGTGGGTCCTTCTGCCGGCTTATACCGAGTGGCGATGGCTAAAAGATCGCGCCGATAGCCCGTGGTATCCATCGATGCGCCTTTTCCGCCAACGCGAGTTAGGTCAGTGGGGGCCAGTTATCGAAGAAGTGCGGGAGGCGTTGCGGGAATGGCTTGACGCGCCAGTGGATCCGCATTGCGTGCCGTGGCGGTAGGTTGTCCCAACCGGACGCTCGCGGCACAATCTGCCTTGGCCGCCCTGCCCCAGACTGCGAGCCTCCGCGACGGCCAGCTCAGTGAACCTCGCCCGACGCGATCGCTTCGCTATACACGGCCGCCACCCGCTTCGCGATCACCGAGTTATCGAAGTTGGCCCGCGCGTAAGCCCGGCATGCTTCGGCATCGGGCAACTTCAATGAACCGTCGAGCGCTGCACGCAAGCCATCCGCGATCGCTGCTGCACCGGTCGCGGGCAACACCAGATCGGGCGATAGCCCTGCCACCGCCTCCGGCAAGCCGCCCACCGGCGTCACCAGCACCGGCGTACCCGAGGCCAGCGATTCCACCGTAATCAGACCAAACCCTTCGAGCGCCACCGTCGGCACGACACTGATCGTCGCCGCACGGTACAGTGCCGCCAGGTGCTGATCGGGCACGAAGCCGAGCAGCTTCACGTTGTCGTCGAGTCCGGCCTCGTTGATACGCGTCTGCAGTTCCTCCTGCAGCCGCCCCTTGCCCGCGATCAGCAACAGCACGTCAGGCACGCGCTGCTTGAGCACCTTCACCGCATCGATCAGATCCTCCAGCCCCATGCGTCGCACCAGACGCCGCACCGCCAGTACGATCGGGCGGCCTTGCGGCAATTGCAGCTTGAGACGCGCTTCGGCCGGCGTGATCGGCAAGTTGAACTGATCGACATTCACGCAGCCCGGTACCACACGGACCCGCTCCGGTGAGATGCCGTAGCGCGACGTGAGGATCTTGCCGAACGCGTCGGACAGCACGATCAGCCGTGATGAGCGCGCATACACCGACTGTTCCAGATAACGCTTCGCGCGCTGGCCGAACGAATCAGCGCCTTCCACGTGGCTTTCGTCCGCCCACGGCCCCTGGAAATGCGAGACTTGCGGGATGCCGCGCGTGACATCAAGACCCGGAAACGTGTAGAGCGCAAAATGCGAGGAAATCACATCGGGCCGCTGCCGCGTGACCTCGCGGCGCAGCGCACGGCGGGCCGCCATCAAGCGCAGCGGCAACGATTGCGCCGCCGAGCCGAAGCCCTGGATCGCGCCGCCCGTATCCTCCGCCACGCGCGGCGAGCCCGCCACCACGCCGCGCACCGCCACCCCGGCGCCCGGCAATGCGCCAACCAGCGAGTAGTACATGCGGTCGAGGCCGCCTGCACGCTCCGGGAACCAGTGCATGCCGATTTGCAACGATTTGATTGAGCCCGTGTTCATGACCGTGTCCCTTGTGTGGCGTGAAAGTTCGTGTGGGGCCGTGGGTGCGTTCATTCGGCCCCCTTGTATTCGATGCTCGTGTATCCGGCACCGGTCAGTTTGATTCCCCGGGATTCGGTCCCTTTACGGCCGGTCAGCACGTTGGCGGCGAGCGGCTCGGCGTCGGCCGCGGCGCTGGCGCGCTGACGGTCTTCCTGTTGCCCGGCCAGTTGCCGGTACAGCGCGATGTACTGCGCCGCCATGCGTGCCCAGCCAAAGCCGGTGGCGAGTTCGTTGGCGGCGATGCCCATGGCGCGGCGCGCTTCGTCGGATTCGGCCAGTTGGGCAATCGCGCCGGCGAGCGCTTTGGGATCGTCCGGATCGTCGAGCACAATCCCGCATTCGGGCGTGATGATCTCCGCGCCGCCCGCCGTGCGCGCGGTCACCACCGGCAAACCTGCCGCCATCGCTTCGAGCAGCGACAGACTCATCGCCTCGTAGCGCGACGGAAACACAAAGGCATCGACTGAGTGCATCAGCACCGGCATTTCCTTCACCAGCCCGAGAAAATGCACGCGATTGGCGATGCCGAGCGAGCGCGCCTGCTCCGGATAAGGACTGCCAGGCAGATACCCTGCCACCGCGATATGCACGTGGTCGGGCAGATGGCGCAACGCTTCCAGCACCGTGCCGAGATTCTTGCGCGGCGTGCGCAGGTCGCCCACAAACAGCAACAGGAACGCCTCGGCAGGCAAATTGAATTTCGCGCGATCGCCCTGCGCGGCAGCGAAGCCTCGCGTATCGACGCCGTTATAGATCACGTCGACACGATTGTTCGGCGTGAGACCGATTGCGCGAATCTCGTCGGCCACCTTCTGCGAGACCGCGGTAATGACCCGTGAGCGGCGATACGCCCAGCGCTCGAGCGATGCATTCACGCGGGTATAGACGAACTGGTAGGCCGACCATAGACCCTTGGTCAGCCCGAACGGATAGTACTTGCTGCCGAACCAGCCCCTATGCACGAAGTGCGCGGTGTTCACGTCGGCCGGCATCCACGTGATGAAGCCGTTCACGTGCAGCACGTCGTACTCGCTGCGATGCGTGCGCAGCCAGAGCGCGCTTTTCAGCGCGAATACCTGCTGGCGCAACAGGTTGGTCGGCCACCAGCGGCCGATTTTCATCGGCACCCAGCGCACCTTCGGATGCGCAAGCAGGTCGGGTGCCACGTGCGAGGCGACGAGCGTCACCGCAATATTCTCGTCGAGGGCCGCACGTGCGATCTCGTGGTTCACGCGTCCCTGGCCGTCGTTATGGCGCACCACATGCGTGACAATGGCGACTCTCAATCAGATGCCTCCGTGCAGAATGAGCTCCCGACGGCGCTGCTGCTTTTGCCAGTGCGTCGCGGAGAGGATCGAAAAAAGACTCATGAAAAGCAGTAGTCCACCTGTTCCGACCAGCGAATTGGTGAACACCAGCATCGCGAAGATCGCGAGGCCAAGACTTAACGAAGCAGAGACGAATTTATCGTCGCGCATCTTGAACGAGGCCAGCACCGCCCGCACCAGCAGCCAGAGAATGCCGGAGAGGTACAGCAGTGTGCCGGGCCAGCCGAGCACGAACGGGATATTCATCACGCCACTGTCGAAGTTGCCGTACTGGCCGAGCTGGCCGCCGTCGTTCGACAGCTTCGTGGAGGTGCCGGTCGCGCCCATGCCTTCGCCGGAGACGTCGGTGAACGCGGTTTTCGCGAAGGTCGCGTAGAACTCGTTACGTGCGGCGTAACTCTGGTCGTCCTTGAGATTGACGATACTGTTCAGACGCGTCTGCATCCGGTCGGCCACCGGACCCACCGCCAGCAGCGGCACGCACAGGCCGGCCAGCAGGAGCCCGCTGGCGATAATGCGGAGCCGCACGCGGTTATTCGATTTGACCAGTTGAATGAGCAATGCCACGACCCAACCGCCCCACGTCGAACGCACGAGGCTCAGGCCAAACGCAAAGAAACCCAGCGCGGCGGCGATCCAGCGCACCCGGTGGTTCGCCGCCATCACGTAGACCATCGCACCCATCATGGCGAACGCAAACGGGCCCGACGAATTCATCGTGCTGAACACGCGCACACCCATTGGCACCGGATCGCCTTGCGAATTCATCTGCGAGCCGAGCATCCATAGCGCGTCCCACTGCGGCATGATGGCAAACTGCACGAGGCCATAGGCGCCCATCACCAGCATTCCCCAGATGAAGGTGTTGATGATGGTGTCGCGATACGTCGGATAGTCGCGCGTATTCGCCATGATGTGAAAGCCGATCAGGATCGGGTAGAGCCAGTTGGCGAGGTCGTAGGTGGCCGCGAGCGGTCCGCTCGAGACGACGCCGACCATAAACGCGTAAGCCAGTCCCGCCAGAATCAGCAGCACCGGTAAGCCGCGCCGTTGGCCGAGCACCGGGTAGTGGCGAATCAGCGAGAGGCCGCTGATCATCGTGACCGCCAGCGGCGCGACCTGGATCAGACTGGTCGGCGTGAAGGCGCCCTTCGACCAGTCGGCGAGGCGCCGCACCTCAGGGCTCAGGAACCACAGCCACCACATGAAACCTACGTAGCGTGCGGGCCTTTTGAAGTACAGCCACAGTCCCGTCAGCGTGGCGAGCACCGGAAAGGCGAGCGTGAGCACCGTGCCCTGGTGCGCGCCGATCAGGAGCGCCGTGACAAGCCACAGCAAGGCGGGCGGCCCCCATTCCATCGGGTCGCTCTTGAGGCGGCGGACGGCGCCGCTCGCGGCGGCACGCGCGATCGTTGACATCGGTTAGAGACCCCCGCGAGACTGGCTTTGGACATTGACCGGCGCGAGCCGCTCGTCCGCCGGACGGCCATGCGGTGCGGCGCGCCGGCGCAGCAACTCTTCAGTGATGCGCACGTGCTGCAGCGCGAACTGGCGCGTGGTCAGGTCGCGCGACAGCAGTTGTTCGGCGGCGGCCTGCGCCTGGCGCAAGCCTTCGGCGGGCGACGCGGCCAGCCGGTCGACCGCCTCGCGCATTGCCTTGGGGTCAAACGGCGGCACATAAGCCGCCGCCCGGTACGAGAAATAGTCGTTGAGCGTGCCCACATTGGTGACCACCATCGGCTTGCCGAGCGCCGCGGCCTCGAGCATCACCGTAATGCCGGAAGCGTGCGAGTTCGGCCGCAACGGCACCAGTACGATGTCGGCCCAGTCGTACAGTTCGCGGGCTTTCTTCAGCCCCGCAGCGGGCGCAATTTCAACATTCGGGGCGCGCAGCTTCGCGGGGATCCGGCGCCGTGTCGCAAGCCTGACGTTGTAGCGGGAATCGTTGCCGAACGCCTCGATGAGCGTCTCCCAGTCGCGATCGCGGTCGTTGCCGATCGCGGCGATCCGCACCGGCGTATGGGGCTGCCACTCGTGCGGCACCTTGACCGGAAAATCGATGGTGTTCAGGCCGTAGAACACATGCGTCGCCTTGCGCCCGAGGTAACGCTCGCACAGTTCGGCGTTCTCGCTTGCCAGCGTGGTCAGCACGTCGGCGCGCGCAATCAGCTTGCGATACAGCCAGCGCCGCAGCATCCCATAGCTGGGCCACTTGTCGAGCAGCCACACGCTTTGCGCGAGCAGCAGCGGCGGCGCCGTGCGGCGGCCGCTCAACAACAGTACCAGCGCGACCGATAGATACTCGTGCTCGGTATGCGTCCAGATCACGTCCGAGCGCAGGATCTCGTCGCGATTGCGCAGCGTATGGATCAGATCGAAACCCAGCACGGCCTTCAATGCCCGGCGCACCAGCCGTACGGGGGCATTTTCGCGTGCGTCCTGCGAATAGGTCAGCGCGAATTCTTCGGACTCCGCATGGTGATAGCCGTACAGGCAGCCGATGTTATCGCCCTTGCGATAAAAGCGTGGATCGGCACCGTAAAACAGATGAACGTGGACTTTCGTACTCATTCAGGCACTCCGGTCAGCGGGGTGACGCGGTTTGAGAGGAGATCGGCGCGCTGGGCCCGATGCGGCGTCGCGCAGTGTGCTTGCATCACGGAGCCGGCGCGCATTACGAGGCCGCCGCGCGACGTGCTTCGTGCGCACCCGTGCGCACCGCGCGCCAGCGCGAGAGCCGCGTGCGGCCCTGCTTCGAGGCCAGCGCGAGAACTACGTGCGCGAAGCCCGGATAGACGCGCGTGCCGACCAGCGCATACCACCACCAGGCGGCCTCGCGCCGCAGCGGCGGCAGATGGTCGCGCAAAATCAGGTGCAGGTTGTAGGCCGCGTTGCGCACCGCCATCATGGTCTGCGCATCGCGGCGGTCGTCGTCGAAGCGCTCGGCCGGGTAATGATCGACCGCCACACGCGGGTCGTAGACGAGCTTCCAGCCGGCGTCCTTCACGCTCATGCTGAAAGCCATGTCGTTATGGACCTGGGCACCCGCTCCGCGCAGCCGTGCGTCGAAGCGGATATGGCAGACCGCCTCGCGGCGGTAGCTCATGTTGGCGCCCTTGAGCAGATCGACTTCGCGTGCACCGCCTACGCCCAGGTGGTGATTGCCGATGATCTTGCCGGACGGCCGGACCTTGCCCACCAATGGCCGTTCGCCGTCCAGCACGCGGCCCTTCTCGTGCACCCAGTCACGTCCACCGAGGGCGCCCAGACGCGCGTCGCTCCTAAACGCGGCAGCGATTCGCTCGACCCAATCGGGGTGCGGCGCGGCATCGTCGTCGGTAATTGCAATCACGTCGCCGTTGGCCGCGTCGAGGCCGCGGTTGAGCGCGGCGACCTGCCCCGACACCTCGACCAGCGCAACCGAGAGCGGCAGTGCGCCGACGACCGCCGGATCGCGCAGGCAGACGTGCGTCGCGGTGTCGTCGGGACGCGCCACGACGACCACTTCATCCGGAGCGCGCAACTGCTGTTGCAACGCGGCGAGGCAGCGCGCCAGATCGCTCGGGCGGCGAAAAGTGGGGACCAGTACGGTTACTTTCATCGCGTCATGCTCCTTATCGGGATTCCTCACGCACTCAGGTACTCCTGCACCGCGGCATAGCTGCGGTCGTAGCCGCCGCGGGCGCGTTGCGGCATGGCATTGAAGATGCCGCCCTGCACATGCACGCCCGCCGCTTTCAGGCGCTTCAATGAATCGGCGATTTCGCCCTCGCTATGCACGCCCGACCGGATCACGAAGAAGGTCGAGCCCGCGTAGCCGCCGATAATCGACGCGTCGGTCACGGCTAGCACCGGCGGCGTATCGATCAGGACGACGTCATAACGTTTGGCGAGACCCTCGAGATATTGCGGCAGGCGCGGCGACATCAGCAGCTCCGAGGGATTCGGCGGACGCCGGCCGCAGGAGATGAAGCTCAGGCCGTCGACGCTGGTGGAGCGAATCGCCTCTTCCAGCGAGATCTGGCCGCTCAGCAGTTCGGAAAGACCGTTGTCCTGCGCGCCACCGACATACCGCTCGAGCGCGCCGCGCCGCATATCGCCGTCGATCATCAGCACGCGCTTGCCGGAATGCGCGAGCAGCACCGCGAGATTGACGGTCAGGAAGCTCTTCCCCACGCCGGGCATCGGGCCTGTCAGCATGACGATGCGGTTGCGCGCGTCCATCATCGTGAACTGCATCGAGGTGCGCAGACTGCGCAGGCTTTCGATGCAAACGTCCTTCGGCTTCGCGTCGGCCAGCACCGAACGCAGGCGGTTGCCGCCGCGCTCGAATGTGTTCTCGAGCACCGCCTGCTCGGCGGAGAGCGGTACGAGCCCATAGATCGGCAGATGGAACATGCGCTCCACGCGTTCCGGGTCGTCGATGCCCTTCAACATGTTACGGCGCAGGAACACGAAGCCGGTGCCGACAATCAGGCCGAGAATCACCGCAGCCGAGAGGATCAGCACCTTCTTGGGCTTGACCGGCGTACCCGGACGCAATGCCTCGTCGACCATGTGCACGTTGCCGCCCGTGCCCACGCGCTGCACCGAGAGCTCCTGGACGCGATTGAGCAGCAGCACGTAGATGTCTTCGGCCACCTTGGCATCACGCTGCAACTGCACGGCCTTCACTTCCGTGGCAGGCAGATCGCGGAAGCGGTCGCTGTATTTGTCGCGCTGTGCTTCGAGTTCGGCCATCTGTTCGCGCGAGGCTTTGATCAGCGGATGTTCGTCGCCGTAGCGCTCCTGAAGAGAGGCGATCTGCAGGCGCAGGGCGGAAATCTGCTGTTCGTACGTGACGCTGCCCTCCAGATAGACCTTCGCTTCGTCACTCGCGTTGATCGAGCCGGACTGGCGCTGATACGCGGTGAGTGCGGCTTCCGCACGTTCGAGGTCACTTTTCAGACGCGGCTCCTCGCTCTTGAGGAAATCGAGCATCTTGGTCGCGTCGGTCTGCTTGGCGGCGATGTGCTGGCGCAGATACGACTCGGCGAGTGCGTTGGCGACCAGCGCGGCATGCGCCGGGTCCTTGTCTTCCAGCGAGATCTCGATCACGCCGGTCTGCTTGCCTTGCTCCTCGACCTTGATCGCGGACTGAAACGCGGTAATCGCGTCGAGGTCGTTGGCACGCATCACAGTGAACTGCGTGCCTGGACGGGCGACCAGCTTGTTGACCAGAATCGTCACGCCACCGCCCTGCTCGGTCTGCCCCGTCACGCCGCGCAAGAGCAGCGTGCCGTCAGGCGCGCGCAGTTCGTACTGCGTATCGGACAGCGCGGTCAGCACCATCTTCTTGCCTTCGAGCGCCGGCACGACTTCGACGGTGTCGACATCAGCCAGCTCACCGCCCCACGCATAGCTCTTGAGACCCAGCCACGGACGGGACGGCACGCCGGGCGTGGCGAGGCGCGCGGCGAGACTGCCGAGCAGCGGAATCGTCTTCGGTTCGACCGAGAAGTTCAGCTTGCACTGCTGAACCACGGGCCCGACGACGCCCCGGCTTTTGATGATCTCGATCTCGGCATCGGTGGGCAGCGACGTCTGCGGGGTGGAAATCACCGCGCCCGTCTGCGTCTGCGTGAGGGCCTGTGAGGTGTTGTCGGACTCCTCTACCCGTACGTACGCATCGGCCGAATAAATCGGCTTCGCGACGAAGCAGTAGAGTGCGGCCATCGCGACGATCGTCACCGCAATGGCAATCAGCCACCAGATGTCGTCGAGAATCACCTGCAGCAGTTGACCGAGGACGACGTCCTCTTCTTCGGTCCTGGCCGGCATGGCCATATGAGGATTTACTTGAGTGCTCACAATTCGATCCCAGTTGGGTCGCCTCGGGTCCTGCACTGCGCATTGCTTCGCACAGCCCAGGACCGTTGGCGGGTCAGGCGCCTAGTTGGTCATTTCTTTGATGTAGAACACCGACTGGATGGCCGGCAACACCTGCTGGATGATGCGGTTGAAGGTGGTCGAAAGTGCCGTGCCGACGTACACCACATCCAGCGGCTGCAACTGGAATTGCGACGACAGCATGATGGCGTTCGGCTGCGTCATGTCGAGGCGATAGACTTCCGGCGTGGTCGGGTGGTCCTTCATGCCGCGCAACACATAGATCTGGCGCGGGTTCGCATCGGTATCGAGAATCCCGGTGGCCTGTGTAAGCGCATCGGCAATCGTCAGGCGTCCTCTCAACATCGAAACCGTCTGCGGGTTCTTCACCTCGCCCATCACGAACACGCGGCTATCCACGCGGTCCGGCACGTTGATAATGTCGCCAGCCTGCAGCATCACGTTCTGCCGCGTATCGCCCTTGTCGAGCAGGCTGTCGGCGTCGAGCACATACAGCTGCTTGTTGCGGGTCAGGCGCACGCGCTGGATATCGGCGATCGAGGTGCTGCCCCCCGAGCGCGTGATCGCGTCGACCAGCGTGAGCGGGACATCGCTGATGGCGAGCGGCCCGGGCGACTTCACTTCGCCCGTCACCTGCACCTTCTGGCTGCGGAACGACAGCACCCGCACGTCCACCTGCGGATTGCGGATGTACGGCACGAGACGCGCCGCCAGTTCGCCGCGGATGTCGCTTACCGTCTTGCCGGCCGCCTGCATGCGTCCGACGAAGGGGAAGAAGATCGTGCCATCGGAGGCGACCGTCTGGCCGTACGGGTCGGCCTGGCCCGGCAACGCCGTGGTATAGGGCTGTTGCACGGCGCCCGCGAGCGTCTGCGTGGTGTTGTCGCCGGTCGACAGCGTGCTGCCGTTCGGCGTCGTCAGTTCTGGGTGGTCCCACACGGTGATGCCGAGGATGTCCTGCGGCGCCACGCGGTAGACATACTGCGACGGATCGGTGTACTTGCCGGGCGGCAGTATCGTCTGTTGCGCCGCGGCTTGCTGCGCCTCGGTCATGACAAGATCGGAGTCGATCAGATGGACCGGATACGTTTCAGCCGGCTTATTCGACGAATCCTCCTTGAGGCTGGAGGTGTCGAGATAATTGCCAGGCGCGGTGGCGCAGGCCGACAGAAAAGCCGTCAGCAAAAGAGCAACAGTGAGATTTCGTTTCAGCATATTTTGTTCAGCCATCCCATGACCAGGTGTTCGATGAGCACGAGGCTCTCGCGATACTCGGTTTCCGCGCCGCCATGCGGGTCAGCCACATCGGAGTCCTCCCATTGGCCGAGCGGATAGACCTTGCCGCGCGAAACCGGATCGAGCGCCTCGACGTCCTTCACTTGGCGGCGTTCGGTCACGAGCACCAGATCCGCATCACGCAAGATCTGGCGATTCAGGCGCCGCGCGTGGTGGACGCCGGACGCCACACCGCGCTCGGCAAGCAGGCGCCGCATCACTGGGTCCATGCCGTAGCCGTCGACGGCGCGAATGCCCGCCGAATGAAACCTGATCGCGCGCCGTGCACATCCTTCGACCCCCACGGCCGTGCGCTGACGTGCCTTGAACAACATTTCGGCGGCCGGCGAACGGCACACGTTGGCGTGACAGACAATCAGTACGTTGGCGAACATAGGCAGACTCCTTCGCTTGAACTCACTGCGTCGCCGCCGCGCCGGCCGTGCTCGCAGCGTGTGCCGCACCATGGACCGTTGCTTCGCGCTGCGCATGCTGACGGCCAATCGCGTGATACTCGATGCCGAGTTCCTGAAGCGCCTCCGGCTCATACAGGTTGCGGCCGTCGAAAATCAGGGGCGTTTTCAGGTGCTGCTTGAGGCTGCCGAAATCAGGACTCTTGAAGACCTTCCATTCCGTCAGGATCACCAGCGCGTCAGCGCCACGCGCGACGTCCATTTCCTCGTTCTCGAACGTGAGACGGGCCTGCTGTTGCGGCACCTGTTGCAGATCGAGCGCGAAGACCCGCTTCGCTTCGTCGACCGCCACCGGGTCGTAGGCCTTCACGCGTGCACCGCGCTTGAGCAGTTCCGCAATCAGCGGACGGCTCGGCGCTTCGCGCATGTCGTCGGTGTTGGGCTTGAACGCCAGACCCCACACGCCGAACGTGCGGCCCGACAGATCGTCACCGAGGCGCGCGACGATCTTGTGCGCGAGAATCTTCTTCTGCGTTTCGTTGACGGCCTCGACGGCCTCCAGAATGCGCAGGCCCGCATGATGCTCAACCCCCGTATTGATCAGCGCCTGCACGTCTTTCGGGAAGCACGAGCCGCCGTAGCCACAGCCCGCATACAGGAAGTCGTAGCCGATACGCGGGTCCGAACCGATACCGCGCCGCACCGCTTCGATATCCGCGCCGACGCGGTCGGCCAGATTCGCCAGTTCGTTCATGAACGAGATGCGCGTGGCCAGCATGGCGTTGGCGGCGTATTTGGTGAACTCGGCCGAGCGCACGTCCATATACAGCGTGCGTTCGCGATTGCGGTTGAACGGCGCGTAGACGCGCTTCATCAATTCGCGAGCCTTCTCGCCGGGCACGTCCTCGTCGCAGCCGAGCACGATCCGATCTGGACGCGTGAAGTCTTCGACTGCGGCGCCCTCTTTGAGGAACTCCGGATTCGACACCACCGAGAACATATGCTGCACACCGCGCGCGGCCAGTTCTTCAGCGATCACATTGCGTACCCGCACGGCCGTGCCGACCGGCACGGTCGACTTGTCGACGATCACCTTGAAGCCGGTCATATGGCGGCCAATGTTGCGCGCAGCCGCCAGCACGTATTGCAGATCGGCCGAGCCGTCTTCGTCGGACGGCGTGCCGACCGCGATGAACTGGATATCGCCGTGCGCCACCGCGGCGGCCGCGTCCGTCGAAAACTTCAGGCGCCCCGCCTTGCGGTTGCGCGCAATGATCTCCTGCAGGCCCGGCTCATGGATCGGTACGCCGCCACTGTTGAGCACGTCGATCTTGCGCTGATCGAGATCGAGACAGAACACGTCGTTGCCGATGTCGGCAAGACAGGCGCCCGTCACGAGGCCCACATAGCCGCTACCAATGATCGTCAGGTTCATGAATTACACCTCGGAGATTTGAATGGTTCTGAAACAGGGCGCCTGCATCTTCATGCTTTCCGGCGCCCGCTTAGGCCTGCTTATTTGTTTCGTAGTTCAGTAAGCATTGCTGCCGACAAAGCCCTTCCAGAACGTCAGGACGACGATCTTGATGTCGAGCCAGAAGGTCCAGTTCTGCATGTAGTACAGGTCGAGCTTCACGCGTCCCATCATCTTTTCGATGCGGTCGGTCTCGCCCCGGTAGCCGTTGATCTGCGCCCAGCCGGTAATGCCCGGCTTGATGCGGTAACGGTGCATGTAGCCCTTCACCAGATCCTTGTAGATGTCGTCGTGTTCGAGCGCATGCGGACGCGGCCCCACCACCGACATCTCGCCGCGCAGCACATTGATGAACTGCGGCAACTCATCGAGGCTGGTGCGGCGCAGGAATGCGCCCACTGCCGTAATGCGCGGGTCGCGCCGGGTCGCCTGGGTCACCTTGCCGGCCACCTCCGCGTGCACCTTCATCGAGCGGAATTTGTAGATCTCGAACTGGTTGCCGTCGATACCCTTGCGCTTCTGGCGAAAGAACACCGGTCCCGGCGACGACAGCTTGACCATCGCAGCGATGACGAGCATCAGCGGAGCCAATGCAGTCAGCGCGCCGAACGCGAACAGGCGGTCGAACACGCGCTTGGGCAGCACCCGTAGATCGGTGATCGGCGAGGCCGCGAGGTTGATCGCCGGCACGCCGAGCAGATCGACCATCGGCTGGCTGAACAGCGTCAGGCTGCGCACGTCCGGAATAAAGCGGATGTTCACGAAGTCGTTGCGCAGCTCCATCACGAAGCGATGGATGGTCTTCTCCTTCGAGATCGGCAGCGCGAGCCACAGTTCGCGAATCGCCCGGTCGCGCACGAGCTGGATCATGGTGGCGAAGTCGCGCTCCACCGGCACGCCCTCCACTGCCTGGGCCGCGTCGGGATCCTGGTAAGGATCGACCGGGCCGTCCTCGTCGTACACCACCAGCGGACTGAAGCCTGCTTCCGGGCGGCTGCGCATCTGTTCGATCAGGAACTTGCCGTACGGCGCGCCGCCGACGATCGCCACGGCCTTGTGATTGAAGCCCTCGCGGCGCAGACCCTTGAGCACCGAATACACCAGCGCCTTGGTGACGATCAGCAGCACGATGGTCGCGGCCGCCCAGTACAGCAGCCACAGGCGCGACAGCATGTCCGAGCGGTGCAGGCTGAAGCTGATCAGCACGCCGGTAGTCTCGACCATCACCCAGGCGCCCGAGACCCGGAACAGCAGGTCCATCAGCGGCTTGCCGCGCCATGACTGATAGATACCCAGCGCGGGAAAGAACACCACCACCAGCAGGCAATCGAACGCGAGCGAGACGCTCTGCATGTCGTCCAGCCACACCCATTGCCCGTTGTGCACGGCCGCTGCGATCAGCGCGCCCAGTGCGACCATGGCAATGTCGATGATTCTCGATAGAACGCTCAGCATGCGCTGCACCTCAGTTCGTCAGTCAAGTTCCATCCGTGAAGTAAGCGGGCGTGTGCACCGCGTGAAAGGCATCGGCTCCCGGCATTCACCTCGCGCACCCTCGCGCAATTGCAAATGGATGCGTACCTCGGCTTATCGAGCCAATTCGAAAAGCGTGAGTCCGAATGAGTGAATACCCGTACAGGACTAGATAAGGCGGCATTAAAAATCGCACTGCAAGATCGCAAAATATCTCAAAATGTATCGGTCAAAACTGCTAGATTTTTCTGTGGTTTTTTCGGAAATTATTGCCGAAATGATCGACTTTTTATTCGCAGAGAGCCTTTACGCCGGGCCCGTACGTACGATTCGCCCGCAGACCTTGCATGGCATGCGATGCCTGCCTGCTGCCCCTTTTTTCAGCAAGGCACCGTGCTTAAAAATTCTCGCAATTTTTTGGCCATTATTTTCTTATTTTTCCGGCGCTTTGCAATAAAACCGAAATTATTCGGCGATTTTTTATGCCGGATTCCAATTAATTTTCTGAAAGATCCAATTAACGATCTTTTATTGGCTATTTACGCCATGATAAAACTCAACGCACTCACCCAGCCCCGAGGAGTACATCACCATGACAGCAACGGTTACGGCATCCGTCGCCGACACCCGGCCAGACGCCGCCGCATCCCTGAAGGTCAAGCTGAAGGTTCATCCCGTCATCCTGGCGGGCGGTTCCGGCACCCGTCTGTGGCCGATGTCGCGCGAGCAGTATCCAAAGCAGCTGATCGGCCTCTTGGGCGCCGACTCGCTGCTGCAGTCCACCACCCGCCGGCTCGACGCGCTCGACGCCGGACACCCGCTCGCCGATCAACTTATCGTGGTCGCGAATGAAGAACATCGCTTCACGACCGCCGAGCAACTACGCACCAGCGGCAAGGCGAGCCGGCTCATTCTGGAACCCGCCGGACGCGACACCGCACCCGCGCTGACGGTCGCGGCGTTGTCGATTGCCGCGCAGGATGACGACGGCATCATGGTGGTGATGCCCGCCGACCACGCTGTCACCGATGTCGAAGCGTTCCATGCAGCGGTCGCTGCAGGCGTGCAGCACGCGCACGAAGGCCATATCGTCACGATGGGGATCGTCCCGACCCATGCGGAAACCGGTTACGGCTATATTCGCCTGGGCGCACCGCTTGGCCGTGCCGGCACGCTCGATGCACACAACCTCGACCGCTTCGTCGAAAAGCCGCACCTCGAACTCGCGCAACGTTATGTCGAATCTCAGGAGTACTGGTGGAATAGCGGCATCTTCATCATGCGGGCCTCGACGTGGCTCGCCGCAATTGGGCATTTTCAGCCGGCGATTCTCGCGGCCTGCGAAGCGGCCTATGCCGGCGGCAAAGCCGATGGCGATTTCTTCCGCCTGCAGCGCGAAGCGTTCAGCGCCTCGCCGTCGAATTCAATCGACTATGCGGTGATGGAGCAGCTCGGCAGCGCGCCGTCGGTCGCCTCGGGTGTCGTCGTACCGTTGCGGGCGGGCTGGTCGGATGTGGGTTCGTGGGACGCGATCTGGCAGATCTCTTCCAAGGACGGAGCCAACAACGTGGCCCGCGGCAACGTGATGTTCGAAGGTTCGGCGTCGACCTTCGCGCATTCCGAGGGCCGGCTGATCGCGTGCGTCGGCACGCAGGATCTCGTGATCGTCGAAACCGCCGATGCCGTGCTGGTGGCCGACAAATCGCGCGTGCAGGACGTGAAGAAGATCGTCGGCCGGATTCGCGCCGAAGGCGGTCCACAGGCGGCGAACCATCGCAAGGTTCACCGCCCGTGGGGCCACTACGATTCGGTGGATAGTGGCGAGCGCTTTCAGGTCAAGCGCATCGTCGTGAATCCTGGGGCACGGCTGTCGCTGCAAATGCACCATCACCGCGCCGAACACTGGATCGTCGTACGCGGTACGGCACTCGTCACGCGCGGTGAAGAGCGCTTTATCGTCTCCGAAAACGAGTCGGCCTATATCCCGCTTGGCACTACTCACCGTCTCGAGAACCCAGGCAAGATGCCGCTGGAGATGATCGAGGTGCAGTCCGGCTCCTATCTCGGCGAAGACGACATCGTGCGCTTCGACGACACCTACGGACGGCAATGAACGCTGCGGCGATTCACTTGCTGGCGATACTGATCCTGCGGCGGTTGCTCCTACCGGCCGCGGGCTGCTCTTTGGCTCACCCTGCGTGGGAAATGAGCTCTGAGGCCGTCGGGAATCGTTCGGCCGTGTTGTCCGTGGTTGCTTCGCCAGGATAGCGGCGCAGCGGGGCTCGCAACGCACTGGCCGGGCCATGCAGCGGACCGGTCAGCGGGCCGCTCATTGGGCCGCTCATTGGCCCGTTTAGCGGCTTCGCCATGTGGCCGCCTGTTTGTGCATTCGCTTGTCCACCGGCTTGACCGCTCATCTGACCACCCGCCTGGCCGCTCATTGGAGCGCTTCCAGGCCCATCGGCATGTACCCCCGCGGAACCGACGGTCGGCGTATTCGGCATCGTACGCAGGCCCGGCAAAGGCCGCGCGTAACCCACTGGCGCCGGTGCATTTTGCGCTACGCTCAACATCCGGCACTGCCCGTCGATCCATTGACGCGCCCACTCCAGCGCGTATTCCTGCGCTTCGTCAGGATCCGCGAAACGTGGGCCGACAAGGCCCGAGCGCTCGACGCGACGACCGTCCTGTTCGATCTCCGCCCAGGCGCGATACATCGCATTTGGTACGCGCTCGGCCGCCACGTAGATCACGTAGCCGCGCCGGTCGACGACCTGCACGCCACGCGCCGCGACGCTCATAGGCAGCGGACTGCGTGGATGGTCGCGGTGCGGGGTCACGCCGCCCAGCTCGACCGTCCGGCTGACAGGCGGCTCGGCACGCGGCGCTTCGTGAGGCAGCGCGCCGGACAGCTGGCGGGTCATGTCGGCGAGCGGATCGAGCGAGCGCAAGCCATTGGTTACGCCAGCAGGCGTCTGCCATGACTCGGGGCTCTTCCAGGACACGCCGCGCAGACTGTCTTCACGCACGCTGACCACTTCCGGTTGCGCAGCGGGTTTCGCCGCCACCGGCTGCGACGCCTGCGGAACATAGACAAAGGTGCGGCCCGTCTGCGACAACAGCCGGATCATCTCGGCAAGCGTGCCGTTCAATTGCCATTCTTCAAAACGGCGCCGGCAGGTTGGACCCGACGGATAGCGGCCTGGTAGTTTCGACCAGGGCTCACCGGTGGTCAGAATCCACAGGACAGCATTTGCCACGACGCGTGGCTCGGCGCGCGGCCGGCCGCGTCGATTCAAACGGACCGCCGGCTCATCGGAAACAAGCGCCGCGAGCAGCGCCCATTCGTCATTGCTTAGCTCATCGAAAAACATGCGGTTCTCCACACAGCCTGGCCAGGCTGCGGCGTTGGGCCGCTCACGAATTCAGCGTTCACGATTCGTGGAGTGCCCTCGGTTGCACAAATATGTATTTACGTTCCGGCTAAATGGCGTATGTCGCACTGTGATAGTGCGGGCCTTCCCCACCGCGAAGCACGAAACGTGGTCTCACCCGTGCATTGGAGATTTTGTGCAGGAAGCATACCACCACCAGGGTTTGCATGAATATGACAATGACAGTTGTTACGGATGGAAACAATCTTGTTCTTTTTGTCACGTTGAATTTCCAATGTCGCCGCAGAAATCCTGTCAGTGTCAACAGCACATTCGGCTATCGCGCAGAGCCTTGTGGTGGATAAATCGCCGAATTCCGATGTAAAGACGGCTCAAGATTTTTATGCTTTTTTTATCGCGGGTGAGGCGTGAGTGTGAGCAGCGAATTGCCGTGCCGCGCAGGTCGATCACACCGTTGTGCGCCCTTCCAACTCGGCTTTCACGCACGCCTCGGCGAACGCCAGCGCAGCGGCTCAACGCACCGGATTCGAAGCGTGCTCACCCGCCACCGTCATCCACGGACGCACGCGCCAATGCGTGACGAGCCCCTCGCGCACGTACGGATCCGCATTTGCAAACGCCTCGGCGACAACGGGCGACTCGCCTTCGAACAACAACATCGCCTGATCCGTCGGCTCGACGAGCGCCCCGCCCAGTAGCAATTCACCGCGCGCAGCCGCGGCCCATGCGAGCTTCAGATGCTCGTCTCGCCACGCGGCGCGGCGCTCGAGATAGTCCGCAGTCAAGTCATAGATCAATAGATAGTGCATGGTTACGCCTCACGAATTACACAACAAAAGAATCGCATCGAGTCAATAGTGTCAATTTTTCGGCATTACATTATTTACGGAATTTTCTGCCGAATTCTTATTGGCAGCGAAGCGAATGGACTGAGATGCTAATGTGCGCAGCGTGCAAGTCCCCGCGAAGCCGAAATAAGCCCGAAGAAAAGAGACTTACACTTCCTTATTCGATATGGATTCCATAACATTTTCGCTCCCAGCGCTAAACAGACGCGCCCTGGGGGTTATCACCCCGCTACCACAATCCGTCGCACACGTAGGGGAAAATCCGTCCCCGCGCCTGTCAACCAGCCGACAGCGTCATCCGTTTTACCTGACAGTTTTGCCATAATAGCGACGGCGATGGGCAAACGGATGCCTGTGACCCGGTTGTACGACTACCCATAACAGTTTCACCACCGACGGAGTGTCCCATGAAGATCCAATCCGCTCTCGCTGCCCTCCTCCTCGGCGCCGTGCTGGCGTCGCCCGCTTTCGCCCAGAACAGCCAGCAGTCGAAGATGACCGCCTGTAACCAGCAGGCCGGCGACAAGAAAGGCGACGACCGCAAGGCCTTCATGAAATCGTGCCTGTCGGCGAAACCCGCCGCCGCCCCCATGTCCCAGCAGGACAAGATGAAGGCCTGCAACGTGCAAGCCGCCGGCAAGAAAGGTGACGATCGCAAGGCCTTCATGTCGTCATGCCTGAGCAACAAGAGCTAAACCTGAGCCGGCCTGGGCGTCGCGGCCACCGTAGCGACGTTCGGGCACTCGCGCCCCTCCCCGCGCCGCCAGCCCGGCCGCTTCCCTAGCCCTCCGCCAGCTTTCAAAGTCCGTTCGCCGGAATACGGCATTTTCTTCTATGATGGCTGCGGAGACGGCCCGTCTATAAAACACATGCGCCATAGGGCCGCCATCTTGTCGTTGATGCCATAGAGCATTGAACGGAGGCAAGGATGGTATGGAGACACAAAAACCGCTGGTTCAGGCGGTGGCTGGTTGTCATCGTCTTTTGGGCGGTGCCGGTCGCGATTGTCGCGGTGCGCGAAATTCAGGAGGAGATGGCCTATAACGCCGTCGACCTCGAACACTCACTGACCACCTGGGATCTCACCGACGCCCAACGCGCCGCAGGCGCCGCCACCCACTGCCGTGGCGAGCCCGACGAGGCGCGCGCGGCAGGCTGCCCGGCGGACGTGCTGGCCGCCAACGCGCCCCGCCAGCAGGAAGCGCGCGACGAATACACCTTGCGCCGTAGTACGCTCGCCGCCTATCTGTGGCACGCATTTGTCGGTTATTGGGTCGTGCCGGCCGTCACGCTGTTTCTGATCGGCATGGTGATTGGCGGGATTCGCCGGGCGCTGCGCCGGCCGCCGTCCGTCAAAAGCACACCCAATCATTGAATGCCGGCGCGCCACTTCCTTCGCCCTCTGGCTGCGATACCGCGTTGCGGCATCCGTGCAACACATTCGCACAATTCTTTCATTTTTATTTCATATGCTCTACGCCCGCCCGAAATCGGTAAAAAGTGGTGAGACGGCAGTTGCCTGGAGCTTGCCGCACGGTTGCTGGGAAGACGCGCGAGCGGCGCAAAATCCATGGCGCCTCAAGCGAGCGATACGCTTCAGCGGGTGTGTTGCGTTCGGTCATAGTTACCCAACAGATTTTACAGATTGGCCGCAAACGCCCGTCCTATAAGGGTTCGCGGGCTGCGAGGGTTTGCACCCTTTAAGCCTGCGTGTGATATAACTAATCAGGCAGCCCAGCAGCAGGCAGAGGCTGCGCCCAGGAACCGTGATGGAGAAAAACGATGCAAAGACGAAACTTCATGCTGAAGACTACCGTTGCGCTAGCTTTCGGAGGCCTTGCACTCGCTGGATGTACCACGTCGTCGGGCACGCCCGATAACGCATCGACCAACATGTCGAAGCGTCAGTCGATCGACGCCAGTGTCGACGGCACGATGTCGCGCCTCTTCCAGACGGTGCCCGGTTCACGTGAGCTCGTGTCGAAGGCGCGTGGCGTGCTCGTGTTCCCGTCGGTCATACAGGCGGGTCTGATCGTCGGCGGCCAGTATGGCGAGGGTTCGCTGAAAGTCGGCGGCAGCACGGTCGGCTATTACAGTACGGTCTCTGGCTCGTTCGGTCTGACGGCCGGTGCGCAGTCGAAGGCCATCATCTTCCTGTTCATGACTCAGGACGCGCTCGACAAATTCCGCAATACCGACGGCTGGTCCGCAGGCGGCGACGCTTCGGTTGCCCTCGTGAAGATGGGCGCGAACGGCTCTATCGACACCACCACGGCCACCGCGCCGGTCGAAGTGTTCGTGATGACGAACACCGGTTTGATGGGCGACATTTCGATCAACGGTACGAAGGTGTCGCGCCTGAAGATCTAGGCACACGGCATGGGGGACGTAAGGTCCCAACGCAAAACGGCGATGCGTCTGGCATCGCCGTTTTTTCTTGCCGCGAGAGACGCTGCGCTCAGCGTGGCGTAGACGTATCGATCACCTTGAAGCGCGAGCGCTTCTGCGCGCGAATCACCGACTGGTACGCGTCGACATACTGCTGCGCCATCCGGTGCGAAGTAAAGCGCGCCTCGAAGCACGCCCGCACGCCTGCCCGCGGCACTTTGTGCAGACGGTTCACCGCGGCCACAGCGCCGATTTCGTCCTCGACGATAAAGCCCGTCACGCCGTCGTCCAGCACTTCCGGTACAGCACCTCGATTGAAGGCGATCACCGGCGTGCCGCACGCCATGGCCTCGATCATCACCAGGCCGAACGGCTCCGGCCAGTCGATCGGGAACAGCAACGCATGCGCGCCCGAGAGAAATTCGGCCTTTTGATCGTCGGCAATCTCGCCGATGAATTCGACATACGGCAGATCCAGCAGCGGTTTGATATCGCGATCAAAGTACTCGCGGTCGGCCGAGTCGACCTTCGCCGCGATCCGGATGGGCAGCCCGCAGCGGCCGGCTATGCGAATCGCCGTATCCACGCGTTTTTCCGGCGAGATACGGCCGAGAAACGCCAGGTACTTCTGTTCGACCGGCTGCGGCGTATAGAGATTCTCAGGCAGCCCGTGATAGACGGTGGTCAGCCATTTGGCCTGCGGCAAGGGCTGGCGCTGCGAGTTCGAAATCGAGATCACCGGCGCGGTGTTGAAGGTGTCGAAGACGGGCTGCTGCTCCGGCAAATCGAGCCGGCCATGCAGGGTCGTGACGAACGGCGTGTCCTGGCGTTTGAACACCGAGAACGAGTAGTAATCCATGTGGAAATGGAGCACGTCGAACGAATCGGCCTGGCGGCGCACCAGCTCCATCAGCAGCATATGCGGCGCAATACGGTCGCGGATGCCGGGATCGAGCCGCAGCGCGCGCGGCCACACCGCTTCGAGCTTTGCGCTGGTGACCGAGTCGCCGCTGGCGAACAGCGTCACATCGTGGCCGAGGTCGACCAGCGCCTCGGTAATGTACGACACGACGCGCTCAGTCCCGCCGTACAGCTTGGGCGGCACCGATTCCGTCAAGGGGGCGATCTGAGCAATTCTCATCGACTGTCTCCGTGAAACTGTCGGCCTCTACGGCCTGTATTTGCATTAGCCTGCCGCTAGCCTGCATTAGCCGCTTGCATTAGCCTCTCATTCGCATTATTGCCGATTACGTCCCCAAAAAACCTAAACCTTTCAATTCCTTTGCGCTGTTACAGTCAGGAAACATCCGCGGCATGGAGCACCGCCAAAGCCGCCAGCGCTGCAGTCACCGCCCCGGCCATTTCCACGGCGGCATATCGAGGTCGTCCGCGCCGGCAATCCGCGTTGCCCCCAGTTCCTTTTCGAGCACGACAGATTGACTGCCGTCCTCGCGTTCGAGCGCCGCGATCAGGCGCGCCGCATGGGAAACCGCCACCACCTGCGAATGGCGTGCGGCCCCCGCGATCAGCCGCGCCAGCGCCGGCAGCAGATCGGGATGCAGGCTCGTTTCCGGTTCGTTCAGCACCAGCAAGGCGGGCGGGCGCGGCGTCAGGAGCGCAGCCACCAGCAACAGGTAGCGCAAGGTGCCATCGGACAGCTCCGCGCCCTTCAGCGGGCGCAGTAGCCCGTGCTGATGCATCGTTACTTCAAAGCGGCCCTCGAGATTCGCGACTGAAACGCTCGAGCCGGGAAACGCGTCGTCGATGGCGGCATCGAGCGCGACCGGATCGCCGATTTCGCGGATGGTCTGCAGCGCGGCGGCGAGATCGGCGCCGTCGTCGCTCAGCACCGGCGTGTGCGTGCCGATTTGCGGCAGCCGCACGGGCGACTCGCTGTCGGTGCGGAAATGGTCGTAGAAGCGCCACGAACGGATCTGCTCGCGTACCGCGATCATTTCCGGCGCGTTGCGCGGGTCGGAGAACTCCGTCATCATGCTGTCGAAAGTGGCGACTGGCTGCGGAATGGTCTGCCATTCGCCGCTGTCATCACGCGCCCGGATCGACGCGCCCTGGCGGTCTACCAGCAGCGCCGACGGCCGCAGCAGCGGGCCGCTCCAGATGCATTCGCGCTTTATCACAGGGTCGAGCGCAAACGCCGTCTCCTTGGTCGTGGGCAAGCCGAGATCCATCGCATAGCTAAACTGATCGCTGGCAAAGCCGAGCCGCAGATTGACCGGCTCGCTGCGGCGCGTGCCCTGCACCGGCTGGTCGCCCGTCAGCATGCCGCGCGAGAAACGCTCGGGACCGGCCCAGAGCGTCGACGGCAGACCGCCTTCGCGCGCCAGCGAGCCAATCACGCCACCGCGCGCCGTCTGCGCCAGCAGGCGCAAGGCGCGATACACGCTGGACTTGCCGCTTCCGTTCGGCCCGGTGACGATATTCAGCGCGCCAAGCGGCACAATTAATTCGCGAAGCGAGCGATAGTTGGCAATCGCGAGCGCGCTCAGCATGACGCCTCCGCCCGCAAGCCCGCCCGCATCAGGACGACCGTCCCGCGGCACCCGCTCCATGCTCCGGCACGCTGCGCAAGTCGCGCAGGAACGAGTCGCGCCATACGCCGAGATCGTTCTCGCGCAGCGCGGCCATGTTGATCTCGTGACGGCGCTGGCGCGCCTCGAGCGGCATCGAGAGCGCCCGCTGCAGGGCCTCGCACATGCCTACTGAATCGTGCGGATTCACCAGCAGCGCGCCGGTCAGTTCCGCCGCTGCGCCCGCGAAAATCGACAGCACCAGCACGCCCGGATCGTCGGGGTTCTGCGCCGCCACATACTCCTTGGCGACGAGATTCATGCCGTCGTGCAGCGGCGTAACGAAGCCGATCTGCGACTCGCGAAACAGAGACATCAGTTTCCAGCGGTCGTAACGCTGATTCAGATAACGGATCGGCGTGTAGTCGAGGCCCGAATAGCGGCCATTGATGCGCCCGGCTTCGTATTCGAGGTCCTGGCGGATCTGCTGGTAGGTGGCGACATCGGACCGAGTGGGTGGCGCGATCTGCACCAGCGTGACATTGCCGCGCCATTCGGGCGAGCGCTCCAGCAGATGCTCGAAGGCGCGGAAACGCTCGATAAGGCCTTTCGAATAATCGAGCCGGTCGACGCTCATGATCAGCTTGCGGCCTTCGAGGCTCTGCTTGAGGTCCAGCACGTGCTGGCGGCTCTCATACCGCTGCGCCTGTTCGGCGATTTCGTCGGGGAACACGCCGATCCGGTAGACACCCGTGCGCAGCTTGCGCCCAAAGGCCTCCGCGTGGCCATCTGCGCTCACGCTGCCGCGAGCGTGGCGCACCAGGTAGTCGTGAAACGCTTCCTGGTCGGTGGCGGTCTGGAAGCCGAGCAGGTCGTAGCAACACAGCGACTTCACCAGCTCTTCGTGCGGCGGGATATTGAGCAGGATCTGCGGCGCGGGAAACGGGATATGCAGGAAAAAGCCAATGCGGTTGGTGATGCCTTCGGAGCGCAGCGCTTCGGCGAACGGAATCAGGTGATAGTCGTGCACCCAGATCACGTCGTCGGGCTCAAGCAGCTTGATCAGGCGGTGCGCGAGCCAGGCGTTGACGCGCCGGTAGCCCGCGTACTCCTCGCGCTCATACTTCGCGAGATCATTGCGATAGTGAAAGACCGGCCACAGGGTCGCGTTCGAAAAGCCGCGATAGTACTGGTCGTAGTCCTTGCGCGTGAGGCCGACGGTGGCGAACGTCACCGCGCCTTCCTGTTCCAGCGTCGGGCCGGCGTTGGCCACGGTCTCGCTGACCACATCGCCGCTCCAGCCGAACCACACGCCTCCCGCGTCCTTTAGTGCGCCGAATACGCCAACCGCAAGCCCCCCCGCCGACCCTTTGGTTTCCGTCGGCGTTGCGACGCGATTCGACACGACGATCAGTCGGCCCATGTCTGTTGTCCTCCTCGGTTCGGGGCAACGGCCATGCCGGCGCGCCGCCCAGGTTCGCTTGTCAGGTCAGAATGACACTTCGACCCGTCTTGAGGAGGATCAGTTGCAGGCCAGGCATAAACCCGGCGCGACCGGCCGGGCTTCAACGCAGGCAGTCTTACTCGCCGCTCCTGCAGGGAAACGCCTTGCCGAGCCCCAATGAAATGGCTGTGCTGGCGTTATAGCCGACGGCGTTCGGATTCTCCGCGATGTACTTGCGCACCGCATCGGTCAACTGTTGCGAACGGGCGTCCTGCGGCAGGCAGAAATACTGGCCGACCCGCGGGCCGGTGGTGCCGCCGATCGCGTCGATCGTATTGAAGACGCCATCGGCCGCGCCTTCGACATACGCGGCGCAGGCACTTCGTGACGCTACATCCGTTTTCTCGCACAGCCTGTTGAGGTCGCCTCCCGTGAACGCGGCTGCCGTTAGCGGTACGGCAAGCGCGCTGGCGCAAATCAAAGCCCGCAGCATGGTGATCCTTCCAGGTAATTATCGAGCGGTCTGCTGCCGCATAGAAACGGCGCGCCCCAAAGCGCGCCGTAACCGTTATTCTGCACTGTTTTTATGGCATGCGAAGCATGCCGGCTGCCTTCCTTCTGCAGGATTGCTTCTGCCGGGTTACTTCGGCTGCGTTTGTTGCATGCGCGCCGTCAGCCCCTCGACGACGTCCGGTTCCTTGTACTGCTTGGCAAAGTCGAGCGCGTTCATGCCGATCTGGTTTTTCACGTTCAGGTCCGCGCCGTTATCGAGCAGCAGCTTCACGGTCGAGATGTGACCGCCGCGCGCGGCCATCATCAGCGGCGTGGTGCCGTTCGGCGAGCCGGCGTCGACATAGGCCGAATGATCCAGCAGCAGCTTGACGATGTCGTCATGACCATTGGCGGCCGCGTAGTGCAGCGGCGCCCAGCCCTTCTTGTTGACCTCGGCGTCCTTCGAAATCAGCAGCTGCACCATGTCCATGTCGCCATTCAGCGCGGCGAGCATCATGGCGTTTTCGCCGGCCTTATCCGTAATCTCGATGTTGGTCTTCGGATTGGCGACCAGCGCGGCGGCGACCTTATCCGACTTTTCGCGGGCAGCCAGCACCAGCAGCGGCATGCCTTGGTCGTCGGTCAGATTCGGGTCCATACCGTGCGAGAGCTGCTTGTTGACTTCGTTGACATCGTCGAACTTGACTGCCTTGATCATCGTGTCAGCGGGCGCAGCCTGAACCGGCAGCGCAGCGAATGCCGCGCAGGCGAAGCCGCCGGCCAGCGCCAGCCGGGCGACGCGAGCAGCGCCGCGCCGCAGCGACGAGAGGCTCCGCGTGCGGTTGGTAGCGGGCGACGAGGCGATCTGGGCGTGGGTCTGAGTCAAGTAATTGTTCATATATAGCTTTAGGAAGCGTCCCTATCCTGTTGATAATATTCGATTTCAGCTTCACGCACCGGCCGATGCGGGAATCCTGAAGAGCCGGAAGAAATTTTCCGTCGTCGCGGCGGCCAGCGCCGCATCCGGCATCTCGCGTTGTTGCGCGATGAAGCGTCCGACATAACTTACGTACGCAGGTTCATTCGGCTTGCCGCGATAAGGCACGGGCGCGAGGTACGGCGAGTCGGTTTCGATCAGGAGCCGCTCGAGCGGCACACGCCGCGCCACGTCCTGCACGTCTGTCGCGCTCTTGAACGTGACGATGCCGGAGAGCGAGATATAAAAGTTCTGCGCCAGCGCCTGTTCGGCAATCGCCCACGGTTCGGTAAAGCAGTGCATTACGCCGCCGGGTTCGCCCGCGCGCTCCTCGGCCATGATCCGCAGCGTATCTTCCGCCGACGAGCGGGTATGGATGATGAGGGGTTTGCCCGTTGCATGCGCGGCGCGGATATGGGTGCGAAAGCGCTCGCGCTGCCATTCCATATCGGCGATCGCGCGGCCTTCGAGGCGGTAGTAGTCAAGACCCGTCTCGCCGATGGCGACTACCTTCGGGTGTCGGGCCAACTCGACCAGTTCGGCGACGCTCGGCTCCTGTGCGTCCTCATGATCCGGATGCACGCCGACCGACGCGTAGACGTTCTCATACGCTTCGGCGACCGCCAGCACGGACGGTAGGGATTCGAAGTCGACGGACACGCACAGCGCATGCGTGACCGAATGGGTGCGCATGTTCTCGATGACCTGCGGCAGGCGGTCGGCGAGTCCTTCAAAGTTGATGTGGCAGTGCGAGTCTACAAACATGGTGGCGTCCTGCGATGAATCCGGTGGTGGTCTGAATGTCTGAAGCGGGAGCGGGCGGGGTCAAGCCCAGACGTTAGGCAGCGGGCTCGAGTCGCCGTCCGAGAATGATCAGGTCGCGCTCGACGCCGTCCAGCACCGCGACACGCGGCAACGCGCCCCAATCACCGAAGCCGAAGCTGCGGAACAGGCGCAGGCTCGCTTCATTGTGGCCGAAAATGAAACCCAGCACGGTGTCGATGCCGAGCGCCGGCGCGGCCTTCAGAGACGCAGCCAGCAACTGCTTGCCGAGGCCCTTGCCGCGGGCCGCCTCGTCCAGGTAGATGCTGACCTCGGCCGTATGCGAATACGCGGGGCGGCCGTAGAAATCCGAGAAACTCAGCCACGCGATCACCCGGCCTTCCCCTTCGACCACCCACAGTGGCCGCTTTTCCGGCCCGTGCGCGTGAAACCAGCCGAGCCGGCTTTCGACGCTCACCGGCTCCAGATCGGCCGTGACCTGGCGCGACGGCACTGTTGAGTTATAGATGGCGACGATTGCGGGCAGGTCGTCGAGCGTGGCATCGCGGTAGGAAAGGCTCATGGTGGCGGTGAAGTTGTCTGGTATCAATCAGGGTTCAAGCGGGGATCAATCAAAAGGAAATCGGGTGTCAATCGCGCGGCGGATTGGCGGCAAAGCGGCCGACGCGGCGCAGTCCAGCCGGTGGTCAAGGTCAGGGCCAAGGCTGGAGCCGAGTGCCCGGACCGGGACCAGGGCCAGGGTTGGGCGCCGTGACCGGGGCCAAGGGCCAAGGACCGGACAAAAGGCGCGCGCCAGCATCAACGATGCTTAGGCGAACAGGTCGCGATAGCCGATAAACAGCTCCTCGAAGACCAAGCGGGCGTTCAGCGGATGATTCTCCACCGCGCGCTGACGCGTCACGCTTCTCGTGTAACGGGCGAACGCAGTGGCATCAGCCTGGGCGGCGCAGCGCGTGAGCGCCGCTCCCGCCTGCGGAAAATAGCGCGGCGCGCCGGCGGTGCGTTGTGCGAGCAGGTCGTACAGCCAGCGCTGCAGCCAGCCAAGCACGAGCGGCACCGGCAGCTTCTGCAGCGCTTCGGCGCATGCGAACGCGTCGCACTGCGGGCCAGCGGCGAGTTGCTTGAGGGTCCAGTCGCGCAGCGTCCGGTTTTCGTCGCTAGCCAGCGCCAGCGCGGTGAGCGGCGCGCCGCCCGCTTCGGCCAGTAGCGCCGGTGCATCGGCCACGCCCTGCGCGGCCAGCCACGGCGTTGCGACATCCGCCGCGGGCGCCGTCATCGGCCACTGGCGGCAGCGGCTGATGATGGTGGGCAGCAGGCGGTCGATGCGCGCCGAGACCATCAGGAACACCACGCCCGCAGGCGGCTCTTCGAGCGTCTTCAGAAGCGCGTTGGCCGCCGCGACGTTGAGCGCCTCGGCTGGCGCCAGCACGACAACCCGCGCGCCACCGCGGTGCGAGCCCACGCCGGTGAAGTCCAGCAACGCGCGCACCTGTTCGATCTTGATTTCCTTGCTTGGGGCGCGGGTCTTTTTGCCGTCGTCGGCGTCGGCCTTCTCGGCTTTTTCGTCCGCGGCCGCACTGGCGAGGCCCGCTTCTGCGGCCAGCGCCTCCGGCACGACAATCCGGTAGTCCGGGTGGTTGCCCTGCACAAACCAGTTACAGGCGGCGCAGGTAGCGCACGGTTCGCCATTGGGAAGCTGCGCCTCGCACAACAGGCCTTGCGCCAGATGCTGCGCAAAGCGCAGCTTGCCGATCCCCGCCTGCCCATGGAGCAACAACGCATGCGGCCAATGCCCGCGCAGTTGTTGCAAACGGTTCCAGTCATCGGCTTGCCACGGATAAATCATCTTTTCTCTTTTAATTCAATCGGTTGACAGCATTTTCTCAAGCACTACGCGAGCTGTCGACCTGTTATGACTGGCGTTTATATTTATTTAAAATCAAAGCGTTGTGATCAACTCTTCGAGTCTTTTCTGGATCTGCGGAATGCTCTGCGAAGAGTCAATGATAGCGAACCGGTACGGCGCCTCTTCCGCGCGACGCAGATACTCGGCCCGCGTGCGGGTGAAAAACGCGTCCGATTCGCTCTCGAAGCGGTCCGGTTCACGCGCGGAACTGCGCCGCTCACTGGCGGTATCGGGCGGCACGTCGAACAGCAGCGTCAGGTCCGGCTGGAAACCGCCCTGCACCCAGCGCTCCAGCGCTTCCAGCTTGTCGCGTGGCAGGCCGCGGCCGCCGCCCTGATAGGCAAAGGTCGCGTCGCTGAAGCGGTCCGACAGCACCCAGTCGCCGTGCGCCAGCGCCGGCTCGATCACCTGGGCCAGATGTTCTCGGCGCGCCGCGAACATCAGCAACGCCTCGGTTTCGAGGTCCATCTTCTGATGCAGGAGGATCTCGCGCAGTGACTCGCCGAGAGCGGTGCCGCCCGGCTCGCGCGTCATGACGACCGCCCGGCCGCTCGGCGCGATGTGCAGTTCGAGGCGCTCGCGAAACCACGCGAGATGGGTGGTCTTGCCCGCTCCGTCAATGCCTTCGAACGTGATGAATTTGCCCCGCGCCATCATTGCCCTCGAATATATTTGTCGACGGCCTTGTTGTGATCGCCGAGTGTGTCAGAAAAAATGCTGCTGCCGTCGCCGCGCGACACGAAGTACAGCGCGGTGGTCTGTGCCGGGTTGAGCGCCGCCTGCAGCGACGCGACCCCCGGCAACGAAATTGGGGTTGGCGGTAGGCCCATCCGCGTATAGGTATTGTAGGGAGTGTCGGTCAGCAGGTCGTGCTTGTGCAAATGCCCGGCGTAACTGTCGCCCATGCCGTAGATCACCGTCGGATCGGTCTGCAGCGGCATGCCCACGCGCAGGCGGTTTGCGAACACCGCCGCGACCATCGGCCGGTCCGATGGCCTGCCGGTTTCCTTTTCGATGATCGACGCCATCGTCAGCGCATCATAAGGCGTTTTGTACGGCAGGCCCGGCGCTCGTGCCATCCACGCCTCGTCGAGACGCTCGTGCATCAGGTGATAGGCGCGGCGGTAGACGTCGAGGTCGCTGGTGTTCTTGTCGAACAGATACGTGTCCGGGAAAAACAGCCCCTCTCCGTTGCCGATCGACGCTTCCGGCGCGCCGATTGCGGTGAGCAGCTGGGCGTCGCTCATGCTGACAGTATCGTGCGTCAGCGCCGGATTGGCGTCCAGTTCGGCGCGCATGCGCTTGAAGGTCCAGCCTTCGATGATCGTTGCGACGTATTCGTTGACGTCGCCGCGAGCGATCTTCTGCAGAACTTCGTAGGGCGTCACGCCGCTCTTGAACTCGTAGTTGCCCGATTTGAGCTGGCTTTGCAGCCCGAGCAGGCGCGTCATCATGACGAACAGTTCCGGCTCGACCGGCACGCCGCCGCGGTTCAGCTGCAGCGTGACGCTGCGCAGGCTGCTATGCGGTTTGACGGTGACGTCGAGCTGCGGGGGTGTCAGGCTGATGGGAGTGTTGGCCCAGTGATATCCGCCGGCAACAGCGGCTGCGGCCAGCGCAACGACGATCGTGCCGGCAATGAGACATTTCTTCAGAAGGGACATGCGAAACGTGGCTGGGGTGGACCTCATATAATACAAGCTTGCCCTAGCTAAAGTCAGAATTGACTGCTCTGTGAATCCATGAACGCACCGCTCGCTTCTGCTCCCGGCACCGCTGCTGCCGCCACACCGGTCACGCTCCCCTTGCTGCCGCGCCCCACGCGCGAGGAATTCGACGCGGTGACTGCACGCGGCGCATATATGCCGCTCACGCAATTCGGCGTCATTGACGCCATCGGCGACGATGCGGCGAGCTTCCTGCACAGCCAGCTGACCAACGATACCCAGCACCTGGAGGCCGCCACCGCCCGTCTGTCCGGCTATTGCTCGGCCAAGGGCCGTTTGCTGGCATCGTTTCTGAGCTGGCGCAGCGGGGAAACGATCCGGCTGCTGGTGTCGAAGGACGTCCAGGCGGCGGTGCAAAAACGTCTGTCGATGTTCGTGCTGCGCGCCAAGGCGAAGCTCACGGATGCTAGCGGCGAGCTGGCTGTGGTGGGTCTCGCGGGCGACGTGCGCAAGGCGCTCTCGGGTGTGTTCGACGCGGTGCCGGATGGCGTGCACATCAAGGTGGACGGCCCGGCGGGCGCGCTGATCCGCGTGCCTGACGCGCTCGGGCGCCTGCGTTATCTATGGGTCGGGCCGAAAGCCGAGGTCGAAGCGCGCTTGCCGCTTCTCGAAGGCAAGCTCACGCGTGCCTCGGCGGCGGTGTGGGACTGGCTCGATATCCGCGCGGGCGAGCCGCGTATCACCCAGCCGGTGGTCGAGCAGTTCGTGCCGCAGATGGTCAACTTCGACGTGCTCGGCGGCGTGAATTTCCGCAAAGGCTGCTATCCGGGCCAGGAGGTGGTCGCGCGCAGCCAGTACCGCGGCACGATCAAGCGGCGCACGGCGCTAGCGAACGTCGCGGAGGAACTGGATACGGTCTTGCCGGGTGCGGAAGTGTTCCACTCGGACGATCCGGGTCAGCCTTGTGGCATGGTCGTCAATGCAGCGTCGGCGCCGGATGGCGGCGTGGATGTGCTCGTGGAAGTCAAGCTCGCGGCCCTTGAAACGGGTTCGGTTCATCTGGGCGCCGCCGAGGGTCCGGCGCTGAACTTCCTGCCGCTGCCGTACGCGCTGCCCGCTGAGGTTTGAAGCGGCGTTGGCGCTGGTGCCGCTTGATTGATATACTTTGCCATATGTATATCAATCAAGCGAGTCGCGCCATGCAAGTCTCAAAGTGGGGAAACAGTCTGGCCATTCGGCTGCCTGCTTCGGTGGTCGAAGCACTGGCGTTACACGAAGGCGATGACATCGAAGTACGCATTGCCGATGTCCGAGTGTTCGAGTTAAGCAAGAAGCCCGGAAGCGAGGAATTTCTCGCTCGCCTGCGCGCGTTCCGCGGCACGTTGCCCGCCGATTTCACGTTCGACCGGGACGACGCGAATGCCCGCGGCTAAAGCGTTCATCGATACCAACGTGTTGCTCTACCTGCTATCGGCCGATGCGGCCAAAGCCGACCGGGCCGAGTCCACCGTGCGGGCCGGCGGTCGGATCAGCGTGCAGGTGTTAAACGAAATCGCCAATGTGGCCCGCCGCAAGCTGGCCATGCCTTGGGCCCAGCTTGATGAAGTGCGGTCGCTCATACGATCCCTGTGCTCGGTCGAGCCTCTGACCGTCGAAATGCACGAGCGCGGCAGGCTGGTGGCACAGCGTTACGGGTTGAGCGTCTACGACGCGATGATCGTCGCCGCTGCGCTGGAGAGCGGATGCGAAACCCTGTACTCCGAGGACATGCAGAACGGACTGTTGGTCGACCAGCAGTTGCGGATTCGCAATCCGTTCGCCGCACCGGTGTCGCCGGCATCTTGAGCCCGCTCACCGAGGTCGCCGCTGCCTTGAATCTGCGACCGGATGGCCGCATTGAACGCGCTTACCCCACCGCGGGAGACTCCCCCCGATGTGCCTGATCGTCTTCGACTGGCGGCCCGATGCGGTCGACGGACCGCTCTTTACGCTTGCCGCCAACCGCGACGAGTTCTTGCGCCGCACGGCGGAGCCGATGCACTGGTGGTCCGAGGCGCCGGCTTTGCTCGCCGGACGCGATCTGGTGGGCGGCGGCACCTGGCTCGGCATGACGCGCGACGGCCGTTTCGCGGCGCTGACGAATTACCGGGCACCGCACGAAATGCGCCCCGACGCGCCCACGCGCGGCACGCTGGTGAGCAACTGGCTGCTGGGCGAACCGTCCGCCCAGCTCGCGCCGCTCGACTACCTGCAGCAAGTCGCCAAGGACGGCGACATTTATAACGGTTTTAATCTGCTGGTCGGCGACTGGTCGCGGCGTGAGCTTGGCTGGTATTGCAACCGCTCGCCCGCAGGTCCTGCGTTGCTCACGGCCGGCACACATGGCATCTCCAACGCAGTGCTCGACACACCGTGGCCCAAGCTCGTGCGCAAGCGTTCGCAGTTAGGGGCGCTGCTTGCCGTGGATCCGCTTGTGCCGCTCGAGCGGCTCATCGATCTGATGCGCGATCCGCGGCTCGCCCGCGACGACGAGTTGCCGTCGACCGGTATTCCGCTCGAACGCGAACGGGTGCTGTCGGCGGCGTTTATCGAGTCGCCCGAATACGGCACGCGGGGTACGACCGCTTTGAGGGTGGTGGCGAACTCCACGCATGGCGAGCATCTCAGCGCGGCCGTCGCCGAACGCAGCGACGACAACGGCTCGCATCGTGTGGTTCGGCCTGGTGACTTCGAGCGTAGTTTCGCGTTCAATATCGAGCGCTGAGGCGCGCTTCGGCTTCAGCTTCAGCAATCAGTCAGGATCAAGCCCAAACGAGAGGCGTAACGCGCTCGCGGAATCAAAATGGGCCTGCGCCACATCGGGCACAAAGCCGCCCATCTTGAAGAACTCGTGGATCATGCCGGCGTAGCGCTTGAGCGCGACTTCGTTACCCGCCGCGCGCAGCTTCTCCGCGTAGGCGACGCCTTCGTCGCTCAGCGGATCGTATTCCGCCGTCGCTATCCACGCCGGCGCGAGGCCGTTGAACGCAGGTGCGCCGCGCGTGCCGTCGAGTGGCGCAAAGCGCCAGTCGTCGCGATCGCCTTGGTCGCGGACGTACTGCTCGAAAAACCACTGGATCGTCTTCCCTGAGAGCAGATAGCCATCAGCGAGCCGGGCGTGCGAATCGGTTTGCTGATACCCGATCGTGCCTGGATAGATCAGCAACTGCAAGGCCAGTTTCGGCAGACCGGCGTCGCGCGCCAGCACCGCGCAGACCGCGGCGAGCGTGCCGCCCGCGCTATCCCCGCCAACGGCAATGCGTCCGGCGTCGACGCCATACAACCCGGCATTCGCGTGCAGCCAGCTCAACGCGTCGAACGCGTCATGCACGGCAGTGGGGAATTTGTGTTCGGGTGCGAGCCGATAGTCGACCGACAGCACGGCGCATTGCGCGTCACGTGCGAACATCCGGCACAGCGCGTCATGCGTGTCGACGCTGCCGACCGTGAAGCCGCCGCCGTGGTAATAGACAAGCGACGGCGCGGGCTCCGCCCAGCTCGGCTCAGACGGCTGATAAAGCCGAGCGCGGATGGTCGCACCGTCGCGCGTCGGGACCGCGAGGTCTTCGACGGAGAACATCGGCGCGCTGGGAATCTCGAGAATGGGCGCGCTCATCTCGTAAGCGGCGCGCGCCTGCTGCGCGGTGAGCTCGTGGTACGACGGGTTCTTCGCCCGCGCGATCATGTCGAGCACCTGCTTGAGCTTCGGATTCAACGGCATCGTGCGTCAGGCGGCGCGAGCGCGCCATGGGTGGCGTAAGCGCCGTATGATGCCATGAAGCCGGAGCGGGGCGCCCGGCCTCGTGCACAGCGCGGGCTCACTCGCCCTTCACCTCCGGCTTGAGCGACAGCGGATCGGTCGGATTGCGCTGCTGCTCGATATCTTCGTGGCGCAGTCGCACGGTCGGCATGATCGCCGGGTGCGTGATGATGTAGAAGCGCCCTGCTTCGATCGCCGCAAACGTCAGCTCAGCGACATCCTTCGCGCTTAGCTTGCCCGACTGCACCGCCCGCTGCAGTTGCTTGCCCGCGGCAAGTTGCGAGCGGGTCGGCGCCGCGTCGTTGCGCAAGGTCTCGGGACGTGCACGTTCGGCGTTGGCGATGCCGGTCGGCACGAACGCCGGGCACAGCAGCGAACACCCTACCTGTCCGCCAGTATTCTGCAGATCGTGATAGAGCGTCTCCGTCAACGAGACGACCGCGTGTTTGGACGCGTTGTAGATGCCCATCGCCGGCGGCGACAGGAGCCCCGCCACCGAAGCCGTATTGACAATGTGCGCCGGTTCGTTTTGCCGCAGCATGATCGGTGTGAACACGCGCACGCCGTGCGCGACGCCCATCACGTTGACGCCGAATACCCAGGACCAGTCGTTGGCCGTGCTTTCCCACAGAAAGCCGCCGGCGCCCACGCCCGCGTTGTTGAACAGCAGATGGATCTTGCCGAACGCATCGAGCGCCGCGAGCGCCAGCGCGTCGACCTGGGCGGCGTCCGAGACGTCGGTCGGCACGCCGATCGCATCGGCGCCGGCCGCGCGCAGTGCTTCGACGGTTTGCGCAAGCGCTTCGCCGTCGACGTCGGCCAGCACCAGCTTCATGCCAAGCGTTGCGCCTTTTTCGGCAAACGCACGCCCAAAGCCGCTCGCCGCGCCGGTGATCACAGCCACTTTGCCTTCGAACTGGAACATCGTGTGTCTCCGTTAGTTATTTGTTGTGAGGGGTGAGCCTGACCGGGCGGCGTTGTCGTAAAAGCGGGCTTTGCCACGGCGACCCGCCCTACCGCAACCGGTTCCGGCCACGTCGCGTCAGATCAGTTTGACCAGCTGCTTGCCGAAGTTCTTCCCCTTGAGCAGGCCGACGAACGCCTCGGGCGCCTGTTCGAGCCCCTGCGCGATGCTTTCGCGGTAATGCAGTTTCTTTTGCGCGACGAGCGTGCCAAGTTGCGTGAGCGCTTCGGGCCACACGTCCGGGTGCTCGCTAACGATAAAGCCCTGCACCAGCAAGCGCTGCGTGAGCATCAGCGCCGGGTGCTTGAGCGGCATCGGCTGGCCGTCGTAGCTGGCAATCATCCCGCACAACGCGATGCGGCCGAACGCGCTCATCCGCGCTAGCACCACGTCAAGCACCTCTCCCCCGACGTTCTCGAAGTAGCCGTCGACACCCTCTGGCGTCACCGCTTTGAGGTCCTGATACAGCTTGCCGGCCTTGTAGTCGACGCAGGCGTCGAAGCCGAGGTGCTCGACCACATAGCGGCACTTGTCCGCGCCGCCGGCGATGCCGACCGCCCGCGCACCGGCCAGCTTCGCCAGTTGCCCGACGACGCTGCCGACCGCCCCGCTCGCCGCGCTGACCACCACCGTCTCACCGGCCTTGGGCGCGATGATTTTGTTCAGCCCGTACCAGGCGGTGACACCCGGCATGCCCACCGAGCCGAGATAGGCGGAGAGCGGCACATGGGTGTCGTCGACCTTGCGCACGCCCGTGCCGTCGGAGGTGCCGTATTCCTGCCAGCCGAACATGGCGACCACCTTGTCGCCCGCCGCGAACTTCGGATGCTTCGATTCCACGACTTCGCCCACCGTCCCGCCGATCATCACTTCGTCGAGCGGTTGCGGCGCGGCGTACGACTTGCTGTCGTTCATGCGGCCACGCATGTAGGGATCGAGCGAGAGATAGTGATTGCGCACGCGAAACTGACCTTCCGCGAGCGGTGCCAGCGGCGTTTCGACGAGCCTGAAATTGTCCGGCGTGGCCGCGCCTTCCGGACGGGACGCGAGGACGAGTTGGCGGTTAATCTGGGTCATGAGGATCGTCTCCATAATTTTTAAGGTGAAGCCGGACACTCCGGGATATGCACAGCGGGACGCGCGCAGTGGCACGTCCGGCGCCGCAATTAACCGTCGCTGGGACCGGGTTTGGCGGACGGGTCGCTGCGCAGACGCTGATGCGTCACGTCGCGGCCCACGGCAAGCCGCCGCATGTACTTGAAGGTGCCGAGTGCCTTCGCAACGAAATGGCCTTCACTATCGCGGATTTCGCCTTCGCAATAGGCCATCGTGGTCGAACGATGCAGCACGCGTGCAGAAGCGCGCAACTCGCCTCGCCCCGGCTGCATGAAGTTGACTTTCATTTCCACGGTGACGACGCCGACGCCGTCGCCCGCGAGACTGCGGGCGGCCATCGCCAGCGCGACGTCGGCGAGCGTCATCGTCACGCCACCATGTGCGACCGCCCACGTGTTCATATGATCCGGCGCAAGGGGTAGCACGACTTCGCTGACGCCGTCCGCCGCGGACACCAGTTGCACGCCGAGGTGGTCGACGAAGGGGCTTTCGAGGACGGCCAGGGCGTTGGGCGCGGCGCGGGGTGTGGCTGGGGTGGCGGCGGAATGGGTGGGGCCCGGAAGGCCGGCCCCCGGAAGGCCGGCCCCCGGATCACCGGCCCCCTCTTTTTGCGAATCAGTCATTGCCGCGCCGTCAGACGACGTAATCGACACAGTCGCGCGATTCACGCACCGCGCCGACAAAACCTTTAAGCGCCAGGTGGGTCGGGTGGACCTGATAGGCGTCGAGCGCAGCCTTGTCAATGAAGTCGGAAACGAGCACGACGTCATAGGTCGATTCGAGGCCAGGTGCTGCGAGCCCCACTTCGAGATGCAGGATGCCGGGAACGATGTCGCGGCAACCTTCGAGCTTTTCCTTGAGTTTGGCAGCGTTTTCTGCGCGGCTCGCACCTTCTGCCGATTCCTTCAACTTCCACATCACAATATGTCGAATCATAGTGTTCCCAGCGGTTCGCGCCAGTCCGTTAAATGGGCTCAATACCTTACCCTACCTTGATCCCAGCGTGCCACGGCGTCCGCAACCTTCCTCAGGAAGGCATCCCCATCCGGCGAAAAAGCGGGCATACAGAGGGTATGCAGTGCAGAACCGAAAACGATACCCGCTTTCTACCCCTTGGCGCTTACTGGCACCAGGATCAGGCAGCTCAAGGCAGGCTGCAAGCCTATCAAACTTACGGACTGCATTGGCCTCTATATCGAGGTCCCGCCACTATGTTAGAGGTGTCAAGTATGTTCCGGCAGGCAGCGCGTCACACCTCGATGAGGATGCGTCCGCCTTCGACCTTCGCCGCATACGTCTGCAGCTTTTCGCATACGGGTGCGCACAGCGGCCGGCCATCGCGAACGTCAAAGCGGCCGTTGTGCTTCGGACATTCGATCTCGTGTCCCATCACGAACCCGCCGCTCAGGTGGACCTGCTCGTGCGTGCAGAGTCCGTCGCTCGCATAGACCTCGTCTTCGACCCGGTAGATCGCGTAGGTGCGGCCAGCATGATCGAAGCGCATCACGTCTTCGTCTTCGATATCGTCGAATGCGGCTGCATCGATCCATTGCGTCATGTTGGTCTCCTGAATCCTGTGTGGTCGCGCCGGGTCAGGCCTGCGCGGTGCCGGGCACCGGCCGCACGACCGCATACGACGGATCGCGCGTCTGGCGCACCAGCGCCGGAATGATCTCCGCATACGCGGCGAGGCTGCTGCGATACGGCGGCGGCATGTCCGCCTTCACCACCTCGTGCAGTTGCGGCAACGCGTGAAACGGCACCAACGGGAACATGTGATGCTCGACGTGGTAGTTCATGTTCCAGTAGAGGAAGCGGAACAGCGGATTCATCATGATCGTGCGGCAGTTCCGGCGATGATCGAGCACGTTCTCCGGCATGCCAGCATGCTGCGTCAGACCGAAGTAGACGTAGAGCCACGCGCCGTACAGGCTCGGCAGCCCAATATAGAGCAGCGGCAGCACCGAGCGGAACGCGATGCAGGCGGCAATCACGAGCGCGCAGACGCGCAGGCTGATGCGCGCCTCGCGGATCACTTTCGGCCATTCGGAAGCGGGAACAAAGGTTTCCTCGTCCGCGCCGACGCGGCCCAACGCGGCGCTCACCATCTTCGGCAGTTCGTGAGCGACGTGCTTGATCGCGAACACGTTGAGCGCGAGTGCGAGCCAGTCGGTGGGCCGGGGCGCGGCGATCTCCGGATCGCGGCCGACGACGAGCGTGTCCGTGTGATGACGTGCGTGGCTCCATCGCCAGACGGTCGCGCGGCGAAAGATCTGGAACGACGCGATCTGATACAGCGCATCGTTCATCCAGCGCGTCTTGAAGGCGGTGCCGTGTCCCGCTTCGTGCCAGCGCGAGTCGGCGGGGCTGCAATACAGCGTGCCGTACAGCAGGAACGCCGGGATCACCCACCATGAGTGAGCATGCCAGGCGAATCCGGCGAGCACGCCGCTCGCGATGATCGCCGCGTACCAGAGCAGCGTGTCGCGGATCGCACGCGCATTGCTGCGCTGCATCAACTGCTTCATCATCGGGCGCGGCACCGGGGACTTGTACCAGTCGGCATTGACAAGGCCTGCCGCCCGCGCGCGTTCGCCCGCACCGCCTATCAACCGGTACGCGTCGCGCGCCGCGGCCGAAGGCTCCCGTGCGCCTGTCTCCGTGTTCGCCACTTGTGTCTCCTTGCTCGGGTTGGCTCCGCTTTGTCCGGCGTGGAGCTCGCATAATAAAAAATAGGCGAGCGGACGGCGCGCCTCAATGGGAAGATTCACGAAATCTCGCCATTTCTCTGGCGTAGCGATGGCACGGCATCGAGGCCGCACTGCACCAGGCGGGCCTCGCGGGCCAGGTGACGTGGGTCGGGCATGAGATGTTGGACGCGCATCGTCAATACATCGAGGCCGGCATAAAACATTTTGGACAGACGCGCCATCTTTGATACGCTCATGCCTGCCTGACCATCCGCTTACACAGTCGACTTCACCCATGAACATCGCCATCGAAGATCCCGCCCAGCCCGACATTATTGCCCTGCTCGAGCATGGCGACGCAGAAGCCGCGAGGCTCTATCCGGCCGAGAGCAACCACCTCTTGCCGCTCGACTCGTTGCGCGAACCCAGCGTGCTGTTTCACGTCGCCCGCGACGCATCCGGCGCAGCGCTGGCAACCGGCGCGGTGGTCCTGAAAGGCGATTGGGCTGAAATCAAACGGATGTGGGTGGAGCCGCAGGCGCGCGGCCAGGGACTCTCCAAGGCCATCCTCGGCAAGCTCGAAAATCAGGCCCGTGCACACGGGGTGCGCTGGTTGCGCCTCGAGACCGGCGTCGACAGTCATTCGGCGCTCGGCCTCTACGGTCGGGCGGGTTTCGTCGCCCGCGAGCCGTTCGCGGATTACCAGCCCGATCCGCTGAGCGTCTTCATGGAGAAGAATCTGGCCGCGGAGACAACGATGTCAGCGTAGTACCGGGCGCGCAGGCTTCAGCCCGACAGCGGACGCAGACGCAGTTGCGCGAGGGTCTCCCGCTCTTTCTGCGCACTCAAGGTCCTGACACGCAGCGGCGAATCGATGCTTTCGCCGCTCGCTTCACGGCACCATTGAAGCGTGTCCCGGATGGTCTGTGCGAGCGGGCGGAATGTGAGCCCCTGCTCGATCGCGTGGCCGTTGTCCGCGTAAAAGATCCCGCCAGCTTCCGCGTCGTCTTCTGCAATCCATAGCGGCAATTCGGTCCAACCTTCGATTCCTGCGGCTACGACCTCTTCATCGGGAATCCAGGCGAACTCGGCATCGCTTCCGGTTATCGCCAGACACTGGTCGAGGAACTGCCCCATTGTCAGCGTGGCCTGTGGGCCGGCCGCATGATAGACGCCGCAGACGCGCCCCTCCGCGAGGCGCACCGACCATTCGGCAAGATCCCGCGCGTCGATGAACTGAACCGGCCGCTCGCGACGCCCCGGCGCCAGCACGCAGCCACCGGCGTCGATGCGGCGCAGCCAATAGGTCAACCGCTCGGTGGGATCGTGAGGACCCGCGATCAATCCGGGACGTACAATGGCAACCCGGCCCGGCAGCGCGGCCTGAACCGCCGCCTCGGCCCGCGCCTTCAGCGCGCCGTAACCTTCATGGCCGGCAACCACAGCCGTGCTTTCGTCAAAACGGCGCCTCGGCGGAAACGCACCATACACTGAAATGGTCGACACCAACGTGTAGTGCGAAGTCGGTTCACTCAAGGCCGCGAGCAGCCGATCGATCTGTTCGGGGCGGTAAGCGGACGGGTCGATCACCGCGTCGAAGCAGCGCCCTTTCAATGCGGACAGATTCGAGTCCCGGTCGCCGGTCAGCTTCTCCACCGTCGGAAACAAGCCTGGATTCTGAAGCCCGCGATTGAACAGCGTGACTTCGTGCCCTCGCCTCAAGGCCGCCTCCACGATATGGCGGCCGAGAAACAAGGTCCCTCCCATGATCAGCAGTCTCATGCGTACTCCGTCACCCTTCATATCATCCGTGCAACTCTCGCGCAGACCGGCTCGTGTACACCGTCCACACACGCTTACATTCCAGCTCAGCGCCCGACGAACACATCCCGGTAAGCGCCGTAGATCGACAGCAGCGGCACAGCGGTCAGAACCGGCGTCAGCACCAGGGCGCGCAGCGCCAGCGGCACCATCGGCGCGAACAGCACAGCCACCGTCATCGCCGCGAAGTACATCAGCGTGACCGGCCAGTTACGTGCGGCACCGCTCAGGCTCGCGATCATCGCGTCATGCGGGGTCATGTCGTGCAGCACCACCAGCGCCGGAGCAAAGCACGCCGAGGCAATCGCGACCGCAAAGATCGACGCGCCGAGCAGCGATTCGAGCGCGCCGCGCACGCCTTGATCGCCGCCGTAGCTGATCGACAGGTTATGGACCCCGCTTGCCGTCACCGAAGCGTTCAGCGAGACATGGAACGTTGCCAGCAGGATCACATAGCCGACGGCGACGATCGCCGCACCGTACAGCCCGATCACGCACAGCGCGTTGCTACGCCGCCCCAGCACCGCGAACGCTTCACGCAACGACACCGGTTGACCCTTGACGGCACCGTCCTGAACCACCATCAGGCCACCCACGACAAGCGGCGCCAGCAACACCGCCAGCGGACGCAACAGCGGCAGGAACCCCAACGCCGTCGCGAAATCGGCGCAGATCAGCAACACGCTGAGCCACAGCACAGGCTGCACGCCGGCGGCACGCAAGCCGGCCATCAGCCAGTCGGCAATACGCAGGGGATTGACTTCTCTTCCACCGGAAAAAGGCAGTGCCGGCACACGATGGAGACGGGTTTCCTTAGAAACGTCGCTCGGGTAATCGATGTTCATGACAATTTCCTCTATTAAAGCGAAAAATGGTTGTACGTACTACTAAGGGTTCAGATATTCGGTACTTCGTTGTTCGGGTTTTGCCCGTGCTTCTTCAGGACGTCTGCTGGCGCTCGAGACTCGCCGAGACGACGTCGATTTGCCGCTTCACGTAGCGCGCCACGCTGCGCCAGGTAATCCGTGTGAGCCAGATACACAACACAAGGCCAAGCAATCCGATGGGCAGCATCACGATCGCATACGTGTATTCGCTGTCCGATGCCGCCACGCGGATCACGTCGTGCCCGTCGTTGATGGCGATCTTGCCGTTGCCGATATCCACCGTGTCCTCACCGCTATGCGCCGTCACGTGATTAGTCTTGCCGTTCGCATCCTGCTCCAGCTTGACGTTATCGCCGTCGTCGCTCGAGATGTCCCAAACTCCCGATTTGGGATCGCTACTGGAGCGCACAAACGATACTTTCTCGTCGTCGTCCTTCAACTCCAGCGTGACCACTTCGTCGCGCGGGATGCTCCACGTGCCGTCCGCGTCCTTTGTCAGCAGGTGCCGGGCGGCTTCGGACGAACTCTCGAACTTGAAGTTGTCGCCGTCGTTGCGTATCTCGATCGATCCCGAGCGCGTGACCAGCTCGAGCTTGCTGTCGTCCTGCAGGTTGAAGACGAAACGGTCGCCGACAATCTTCAAGCTCTTCAGACTGGTCGGCGTCTGGTCGTCGCTATCGTCATCCGCATCCTTCGTGTCTGAGGCGCCGCCAGGTGCCGTCTTGGCTTGCTCGCTGGAGCTGCTACTAAAGCTGAACGGCAGCGCATCACGTGCGGTCTTGCCGAAGAAGTGATGACCGCTCAACGCGATCACCCCCACCAGCCCGGCGATCGTCAGCCCTACGGAGACCGCGTAGCCGGCGGTAAGCAACGCCAGGTACAGCATGAACGGCACCAGCAGCAAGACGTTCAGCAGGCCCAGCGCGGAAATCGACATGATCACGCGAATCAGGTTGCCGAACGAACGGCGGTCTTGCCACTGACGGTAGTTCGCCTGCGCCTTGAGTTCGCGAGCGAGCTTGACCGGGTCGCCCAGGGCCGCGATCACATCTTCCTCGCGCCGCCCGGCGGCGAGCGCGTCGCCAATGTACTCGTGGTAATCGGCAATGATTTCATCGACCGCCTGCTTCGGCAGACTGCTCAATTCCCGCCGCAGAGCCTCAATGAATACTTCCTGCTTCATGGGTTTTCCCCTGTGTTCATTTTTATGGCGGGTTGTTCAAGTACGCCGTTGACTTCATCCACGAAACTGCGCCACTCCTCTTCCATCTCCAGCAGGCTGCGGCGACCGGTGCCCGTCAGCGAGTAGTACTTGCGTGGCGGCCCCGAGCTCGACTCGACGAGGTAGGTCGACACCCATGCCTCGGCCTGCAACCGCCGCATCAAAGGGTAGATCGTGCCTTCGCTGATTTCCATCGTTTCAGCGAGTGTCGACACCAGCTCGTACGCGTAGCTGTCCCCGCGGGCCAGCACGGCCAGCACGCACATATCGAGCGTTCCTTTTTTTAACTGCGTCTTCATCTAATTCCACGATTCGTAGTGTGCGTTGCAAGGTACCGTGCTATGCACTGTCACCGGGCGGACTAATGGCCGCGGTGACCATGGCTGAAATGTAGCAGGCTCTACTGTTTTATGCAAGGTACCGTTTTATACATATCTCCGGAGCGTCGGATCGGCCATAGGTTGGCCGTGGATCGGCGCGAGTACCCCATCAAGTGTTGCCCAGTGCCTCGATGCCGAGCGCCTCGATGCCGAGCGCCTCGATCGTCACATCCAGCAAGGCCCGCAGGCGCGCCACCCGGCGCAGGTCGCGGTGGTAGCCGAACCAGACCTCCCGGCCCGGCGGCACCTCGCCGAGATCGATGCGCCGCAGTCCTGCGGTCGTATCGCCGAGCAGACACGGGAGTACCGCAAAGCCGGCACCTTGGGCACACATCTGCGCCTGTGCGCCGCGGTTATTGCTGCCGAACGCGATCCGCGCATTCGGCAGCATGCGTGTGACCCACGCCACATCGGGCAGCGTGCCGAAGGCGCTGTCCATCGTGATCAGCGTATGGCCTTCCCCGTCGCCCGCCTGCGGGGCGACGAGATCCAGGCGTCCGTACAGCGCGTAATCCATGTGCATCAGCTTGCGCTGGATGACATCGGCTTCGTCAAAGGGTGTGATGCGAAACACCAGATCCGCCTCCCGCCGCGCGAGGTTGTAGCGGCGCGAATCCGTCACCAGTTCGATCGACACGCCGCGATGCCGTGCCAGGAACCGCGCAAATACAGGCGTCAACACGTGGATCCCGAACCAGTCCGATGACGACACGCGCAACAAGCCCGACAGCTGGGCGTCCTTGCCGGCCAGCGCTCGCGTGAAGCCATGCGCTTCCTCCTCCATTCGCTCGGCGTAGGCCAGCACCGCCGTGCCCTCATCGGTCAGGACGAAACCGTCGCGGGTGCGCTGGAACAACTCATGCCCGGTCGCCTCTTCGAGCGCGCGCAGGCGCCGGCCCATGGTCGGCTGAGTCTGGCCAGTTTGCCTCGCCGCCGCGCCTAGCGTGCCGGTCCGGGCGATAGCGAGGAAGATACGCACGTCACTCCATTCCAGTTCGCGTCCATTCATTTTCGTTTGACCATCATTCAACAACGTTGATTTACATGCCTTTTCGCATGAAGGAGTATGGACTTATCGCAGCACCGACTCAACCGGAAGGAGATCACCATGTCCATGCACGCTCTCGTACTCAACCGTTACCACGGCCCCCTCGAAATGACCGAGCTCTCCCGTCCGCGCCCTTCGCAAGGTCAGGTGCTCGTGCGGATTGCAGCCAGTGGTCTGAATCCGCTCGATACCAAGATCCGCGCCGGCAGCGCCGACCATGCGAAGCATCCGTTGCCGCTGGTGCTGGGTATCGACATGGCGGGGGTGGTCGAAGCGGTCGGGCCAGGAGTCAGCGCGTTCAAGGTTGGCGATGAGGTGTATGGCATGACGGGCGGGGTTGGCGGTATTCAAGGGTCGCTGGCCCAGTACGCAGCCGTCGACGCCGACCTGCTCGCGCTGAAACCGGCCAATCTGTCGATGCGCGAAGCCGCCGCCCTGCCGCTCGCCTTCATCACCGCGTACGCAGGCATCGTGGACCGGGCGCGGCTGCAGGCCGGACAAACCGTGCTGGTCCAGGGCGGCGCAGGCGGCGTCGGACATGTCGCCGTGCAGCTGGCTCACGCACTTGGCGCGAAGGTGTTCGCGACTGCGAGCACACGCGATCTGGATTTCGTGGCGAGCCTCGGCGCGACGCCAATCGACCACCGGGCGCAAACCGTCGAGCAATACGTGGCGTCGTCGACGGACGGCAAAGGCTTCGAGCTGGTGGTCGACACGGTCGGCGGTGCGACCCTGGATGCGTCGTTCGCAGCGGTCCGGCATTTCGGCCACGTGGTGAGCGCGTTGGGTTGGGGAACCCATGCGCTCGCGCCGCTTTCGTTTCGTGAAGCGAGCTACTCGGGCGTGTTCACGCTGTATCCGCTCCTTACCGGCGAGCATCGCGCCCACCACGGCTCCATGCTTCGCGAAGCCACGCGGCTCGCGGAAGCGGGCAAGCTCAAGCCGCGGCTCGATCCGCGCCGTTTCGATCTGGGTTCAGCCGAACTTGCCTACGAAGCCATCACGAGCGGCACCACCCGCGGCAAAGTGGTGGTGGAGATAGATTGAGCGTCGCGTTGGACCTGGGGCGAGCGACGGCTTTTGTGCTGAGAGAATCAGCCGTGAGATCTTGGCACCCGCTTAGATCACCAACCGCGAGACCTTGGTGCCGCTCAAATCACCGGGCTGCGACACCTTGGCGCCGCTCAAATCACGAGCCGCGAAACCTTGGTGCCTTCCAGCGAGATACCCGCCATCAGTCCAGCATTGGTCAGCACGAACGCGACCACTGGACTCATCGCCGTCGAGGTGTCGAGATTGCCGTTCGCTCCGATCTTCGCCAGCGCGACGGTAGCATCCGCGCCGGCCGCCCAGCCCTGGCTTTGCATAAAACGATCAAGCGCTTCCTGCGTCAGAAAAGCAAAGATGATCGCCTTTGACTGCGCGCCGATCTGCAAACCGAACGAGCCGGCGACGGTGCTGTAGTAACCCGTCGTCTGCCCATCGACACGCAGGCCGCCCTGTCCGTACTGGCCGCCAAACCAGAAACCGGCCGCAAACACAGACGGAAACACCAGCACGCCGCGCGCTTTGGCAAGGATCTCCTGCGAACCATTTACCGTGCTCTGCAGGCGAGCGAGCGTCGAATCGATCCCGGCGTTAATCGTGTTGCGCTTTTGCGCGTAGTCCTCGGCGGTCTCACCCGAGCCGAGCGGCGTGGTGGTGCAGCCTGCCAGCGTCAGGCCGCTCGATGCGAGAAGCACACTGGTGCCGGTAATGAATTGACGTCGGTGCATCGTTGCTTTCCTATGAAGACAGGGTTGATCGATAGCCGTCACGAAATCGCTTTAGTACGGCATTGAAGTCCGTTTTCGATCCCTCTGCAACCGTTTCATTGTGCTCGCGAAACGGAGACTTTCGGCTAGTGCCAATCGGACAACCATTATCACGCTGAGTTCGTGCGCGATTCAGTCCGGTAAGGCGATGGAACCTGTCTGTCCGGATGCGGCAGTTCGACTCACTCAAGCGACCTCCGCGGCTGTAGAGTCGGAGTAATCGCGGGCCACACAGCAAACTGGCCCTGCCGGTAGAATACCGACCAACCCCAACCCAGTTCGACTCGAGGTGCCCGCTATGCCCTTCCTTCGTCTGTTGTTGTCCGGGCGCTCCGCCCGCCTCCTCGCGGCGGGGTTGCTCGCGGTAGTGACGCTCGGCGGCTGCGCGGGATGGTTCGGCCACGACCCGCTGCGCGTGAGCGTGGCGGGCATCGAACCGCTCGACAGCCAGGGTTTGGAAATGCGTTTCAACGTGAAGCTGCGGATCCAGAATCCCAACGAAGAGGCGCTTAACTTCGACGGCGTCTCAGTCGATCTGCAACTGAACGGCAAAGCGTTTGCCAGCGGCGTCAGCAATCAGCAGGGCACGGTGCCGCGCTACGGCGAGACCGTCGTGAGCGTGCCGTTGACGGTGCCCGCGTTTACGGCCTTGCGTCAGGCCTTCTCGCTCGCCGGCAGCGATACGCCGCCCGGCCAGTATCCCTATATCTTGCGCGGACGGCTGGCGGGCGGCCTGACGGGCGGCACGCGCTTCCTCGATCAGGGCGTGCTGTCGCTGCCGGGGCTCGGGCTAGCTGGGCAGTGAGTCGCGGCCCGGCCTCGGGCTCAAACCACTTCGAACAAGCCCGCCGCGCCCTGCCCGCCGCCGATGCACATCGTCACGACGACCAGTTTTGCACCGCGCCGTTTGCCTTCGATCAGCGCATGCCCGGTCAGACGCGCACCCGACACGCCGTACGGATGGCCAACCGCGATCGCGCCGCCGTTCACATTCAGCTTGTCGTGCGGGATCCCGAGTTTGTCGGCGCAATACAGCACCTGCACGGCGAACGCTTCGTTCAGTTCCCACAGGTCGATATCTTCGACCTTCAGGCCTGCCTGCCTGAGCAGCTTCGGCACCGCGAACACCGGACCGATGCCCATCTCGTCAGGCTCGCAACCCGCTACGGCAAAGCCGCGGAAAATCCCGAGCGGTTGCAGCCCTTCGCGTTCGGCCACCTTCGCGTTCATCACCACGCAGGCCGATGCGCCGTCCGAAAACTGGCTCGCATTGCCGGCCGTGATCACGCCGCCCGGCAGCGCCGTGCGAATCTTCGACACGCCTTCGAGCGTCGTGTCGGCGCGGATGCCTTCGTCGGCGGCAATCGTTACTTCCTTCGTGAAGAGCCGGCCGCTGGCTTTGTCGGCGACGCCCGCGAGCACCGTCATCGGCACGATCTCGTCGTTGAACTTGCCGGCTTCCAACGCGGCCGCCGCGCGCTGCTGCGAACGCACGCCGTATTCGTCCTGGCGCTCCTTCGAAATCGAGTAGCGCTTGGCGACGGTTTCAGCGGTCTGCAACATCGACCAGTAAATCTCCGGCTTGTTCTTGTTCAACCAGCCTTCGATCATCATGTGGCGGTTCATCTCGTTCTGCACACACGAGATCGACTCGACCCCACCCGCGACGAACACGTCGCCTTCACCGGCGATCACCCGCTGTGCGGCGAGCGCAATCGTCTGCAAGCCCGATGAGCAGAAGCGGTTGACCGTCATGCCCGGCACGCTGACGGGCAAGCCGCCGCGTAAGGCGATTTGCCGTGCAATATTGCCGCCCGTCGCGCCTTCGGGATTCGCGCAGCCCATGATCACGTCTTCGACGCGTGCCGGATCGAGCTTTGCGCGCTCGACTGCGGCTTGCGTCACATGACCGCCAAGCGTCGCGCCGTGCGTCATGTTGAAAGCGCCGCGCCACGATTTGGCAAGACCCGTGCGGGCGGTCGATACGATTACGGCGTCAGTCATGCATGTCTCCTGCTTCCAATGTTGAATGTGGTTCGTTGGGGTGGCCTTCCGTCGGCCGGCCATCCGGGGGCTGGCCTCCCGACGGCCGGCGCCCTGGTGGGCGGCACTCCGGTGTACAAGCCTTTTGGACCTTCACCCCTTCCTTACCCCGCCACTTCCGCGGCCTGCACGCGCTTGACACCCGCTGCGTGCAGATCGCGCCATGCGGCCTCGAGCGAACCGTTGAGATCGATGGCGCGCGAAGCGTCTTCGATCAGCGCAACTTCAAATCCTGCTGTCCGTGCATCAAGCGCGGACCAGGCGACGCAATAGTCGGTCGCAAGGCCACAGCACCAGACGCGTTTCACGCCCAATTCGCGCAGATATCCTGCTAGGCCCGTCGGCGTCGTGCGATCGGCTTCGAGAAAAGCCGAGTAGCTATCGACGCCAGCGTGGTGCCCCTTGCGGATCACCGCTCGCGCATGGGCAATGTCGAGATCCCGATGCAAGGCCGCACCCGGCGTGTCCTGCACACAATGGGTCGGCCACAGCACCTGCTCGCCATACGGCAGCGTGAGCATTTCAAACGGCGAGCGACCCGCGTGATTGGCAGCAAACGAGATGTGCGAAGCCGGATGCCAATCCTGTGTCAGCACGACGTGGCTAAACCCGCGCGCCAGCCGGTTGATGACCGGCACGACTTCATCGCCATGTGCGACAGCCAATGCGCCCCCAGGCATGAAATCGTTCTGCACATCGATGACGAGCAGCACTTCGTCGGCATCTTTCATCGCGGCACCTCGCGCAATCTCGTTCACTTTGCTATCTGCCAGTCCTGCCATCCAGGCTTCACCCGCCTCGCCCGAGCTGAGCCCAAGCACACGCCGAGCACTCAGCCGTTAAACCCGCGGCCCTTCCCGGCAAACTCAGCAATGCTCGGCGCGAGTTGCCACGCATCGCCGTTCGGACGCGCGGCATAACCGCGAATCGCGCGCTCGACGTTGTAGAGCCCCACCGTGTCCGCGTACAGCATCGGGCCACCGCGCCACAACGGGAAGCCGTAGCCCGTGAGATAAACCATGTCGATGTCCGACGCCTTCGAGGCGATCCCCTCTTCGAGAATCTTCGCGCCTTCGTTGGCGAGCGCGAACACCAGACGTTCGACGATTTCCACGTCGCTGATCTTGCGGCGCTCGGCACCCGTCTCCTTCGAGAAGGAAACGATCATCTCGTCCACCAGCTTCGACGGATACGCCGTGCGGTCGCCGGCCTTGTAGTCGTACCAGCCACCACCGGTTTTCTGCCCGAAGCGCCCCGTCTCGCACAGACGGTCGGCGATCTTCGAGTAGTGCATCTCCGGATGCTCCAGATAGCGGCGCTTGCGAATGGCCCAGCCGATATCATTGCCCGCGAGGTCGCTCATACGAAACGGCCCCATGGCAAAGCCGAACTTCTCGATGGCCTTGTCGACCTGGGCCGGCAGCGCGCCTTCTTCGAGCATGAAGAGCGCCTGGCGGATGTATTGCTCGATCATCCGGTTGCCGATGAAGCCGTCGCACACGCCCGACACCACCGCCGTCTTCTTGATCTTCTTCGCCAGTTGCATGACGGTGGCGAGCACGTCTTTCGCCGTTTCCTTGCCGCGTACCACTTCGAGCAGCTTCATCACGTTGGCCGGGCTGAAGAAGTGCATGCCGACCACGTCCTGCGGACGCTTGGTGAACGCAGCAATCTTGTCGACGTCGAGCGTGGAAGTGTTCGACGCCAGGATCGCGCCGGGCTTCGCGACTTCATCCAGACGTTTGAAGACCTGTTCCTTCACACCGAGTTCTTCGAACACGGCTTCGACGATCAGGTCGGCCTGCTTCAGGTCGTCGTAGGACAACGTGGGCGTGATCAGCGCCATGCGCTGTTCCAGCGCTTCGGGCTTCAACTTGCCCTTCTTGACGGTGGCCTCGTAGTTCTTGCGAATCGTCGCGATGCCACGGTCGAGCGCTTCCTGCTTCGTTTCGAGCAGTGTGACCGGCAGACCCGCGTTGATGAAGTTCATCGCGATGCCGCCGCCCATCGTGCCGGCGCCGATCACGGCAACCTGCCTGATCTCGCGTGCAACGGTATCCGAAGGCACATCGGGAATCTTGCTCGCCGCACGCTCACCGAAGAACGCATGACGCAACGCGCGGCTTTCCGGCGTCTGCACGAGCGCCATAAAACATTCGCGTTCGAACGCGAGACCCTTGTCGAAACCGTCCTTCACGCCCGCTTCAACCGCATCGATGCACTTATGCGGTGCCGGGAAGTTCTTCGCAATCGCCGCGACGCTATTGCGTGCGAACTGAATGAAGCCTTCCGCGTTCGGATGCTCGATCTTGCGATCACGCACCTTCGGATGCGGACCCGTCTGTGCGCCAACCTTGCGCGCGAACGCAAGCGCGGCTTCGGGCAGATTGCCTTCCACCACTTCGTCGAACAGGCCCGAGCCGGCCAACTTTTCTGACATCACCGGCGCGCCCGACACGATCATGTTGAGCGACGCTTCGAGGCCGATGGCGCGCGGCAGACGCTGCGTGCCGCCCGCGCCCGGTAGGATGCCGAGCTTCACTTCCGGCAGCGCGATCTGCGCGCCCTGCGCCGCGATCCGGTAATGTGCGCCGAGCGCCAGTTCGAGCCCACCGCCCATGGCGACGCTATGGATCGCCGCGACGACCGGCTTGGCGCTACCTTCGACGGCCTTGATGACCGTGTGCAGCGTCGGCTCCTGAGTCGCTTTGGGGGTGTTGAATTCGGTGATGTCCGCGCCGCCCGAGAAGGCCTTGCCGGCGCCCGTCAGCACGATGGCCTTGATGGCCGGATCGTTCTGCGCGCGTTCGAGCCCTTCGACGATGCCGGCTCGCGTCGACAGACCGAGCCCGTTGACCGGGGGATTGTTTAGCGTAATGACGGCGACGCCGTCATGAGTCGTGTAGTCCACTGCCATCTGCCTGCCTCCATGCGGTAAGGCAGCGCATCGCGCGCTGCCTGTGCCGGTTCATTGTCCGACATTCCGGGTCAGCAAGCAGGATACACAAAAAAGCACGCTCGTTCAATTTATAGCGGGAAAGGGTTTGCCCTGGGGTTGACGACCTCGAGTCAGACCGCACGCTCCATCGCCGAGGGCAGCACGTGGTCGCGGTACATGTCGCGCAACCTGAGCTTTTGCAGCTTACCGGTGGCCGTGTGCGGCAGTTCGTCGACGAACACCACGTCATCGGGAATCCACCATTTCGCCACCTTGCCCTCGTAGAAGGCAATCAGCTCTTCACGCGTCACCTCGGTGCCCTTGCGCTTGACGACGACCAGCAACGGGCGTTCGGTCCACTTCGGATGCGAGCAGGCAATACAGGCCGCCTCGGCCACCGCCGGATGCGCGATCGCGACATTCTCGATGTCGATCGAGCTAATCCATTCACCGCCGGATTTGATCACGTCCTTGCTGCGATCGGTGATGTGCAGGAAGCTGTCCGGATCGATCGTGGCGACATCGCCGGTCGGAAACCAGCCGTCCACGAGCGGCGAATCGTCCTTGCGAAAATACCGGTCGATGACCCACGGGCCGCGCACATGCAGATCCCCGAACGCGACGCCATCCCATGGCAGATCGTTGCCGTCCGCATCGACGATCTTCATGTCCACGCCGTAGATCACATGGCCCTGCTTTTCGCGCAGCTTGCGTTGCTCGTCAGGCGAGCGCTGCGACTGCTCCCACGTGAGCTTCGACAGGGTGCCGAGCGGCGACATCTCCGTCATACCCCACGCATGGATCACTTCGACGCCGAATTCGTCCTGAAAGGTCCGCAGCATGGCCGGCGGGCAGGCAGAGCCACCGATCACCGTACGATTGAGCGAAGAAAAGCGCACGCCGGCCTGCTTCATATACGCGAGCAAGCCGAGCCAGACGGTCGGCACGCCGGCCGAATAGGTGACGCGTTCGGCCTCCATCATCTCATAGAGCGACTTGCCGTCGAGGTCCTTGCCGGGGAACACCAGCTTTGCGCCCGTCAACGGCGCCGCGTGCGGAATGCCCCATGCGTTCACATGGAACATCGGCACCACCGGCAGCACTGAGTCGCGCGCTGACAGGCTCATCGCATCTGGCAGGGATGCACCGTAGGCGTGCAAGACGGTCGAGCGATGCGAGTACAGCGCGCCCTTCGGATTGCCGGTCGTGCCGGAGGTGTAGCAAAGGTAAGAAGCCGCGCGTTCGTCGATAGGCGGCCAGTCGTACACACCGTCCTGCGCGGCGAGCAATGTCTCGTAGCTGAGCACCGGCGTCTGCATCTGCGGCAGGTGTGCGTCGTCGGTCAGCGCAATCCAGCCGCGCACTTTCGGGCACTGCGGGGCCAGCGTGTCGAGCAGCTCGGCGAATGAGATGTCGAACAGCACATAGCTGTCGTCGGCGTGATTGATGATGTAGGCGATCTGCTCGGGAAAGAGCCGCGGGTTGATCGTATGGCACACGGAACCGAAGCCGGTCGTGCCGTAGTACGCCTCCAGATGCCGGTAGCCGCACCACGCGAGTGTGGCGACCCGCTCGCCCGGCTGCACGCCGAGCGCAATCAAGGCCTGCGCCAGTTGCTTCGCGCGCTTCTCGCAATCACGGTAGGTGTAGCGATGCACGTCGCCTTCGATGCGCCGCGAAACGATTTCCGTGTCGCCGAAATGCCGCGCGGCATGCGCCAGCAGGGAAGACACAGTGAGCGGCATGTCCATCATCTGGCCCAGCAACGGCGTCGTCATAAGCAGCGGTCTCCTCGCGGTGTTTTCGTCTTCTCTCTCAGGTTCGATGCCGCGCGGCGCCGGGCTGGCGGCGCCGGCAACCGGCCAGCCAGCAGCGCCGCGGGCGCCGACTTACAATATCGGTTAATCCAGAGGCGCTCAATATGTCGTTTTCCCCAAGCATTTCCGGCCTGTCCGGGTCGATGGCGGCGCTCGCCGAGGCCCTCGGCACCCCGCGCGAAGGCGCATTCGCACAGCTCGGCGGCGTGTTTATGACCCGCCTGCCGGCGCAGCCGCTCAGCGCGCCGTATGTCGTCGGCTTTTCTGCCGAGACCGCCGCCCTGCTCGGTTTCGACGCCAATCTCCCGCACGATACCGCCTTCGCCGAGTTCTTCTCCGGCAACGCCACACGCGACTGGCCCGCCGAGGCGATGCCGTATGCGTCGGTGTATTCGGGGCATCAGTTCGGCGTATGGGCCGGCCAGCTCGGCGACGGTCGCGCGCTGGGCCTCGGCGAAGTCGAGCACGACGGCGCACGCTACGAACTGCAACTCAAAGGTGCGGGACGCACGCCCTATTCCCGTATGGGAGACGGCCGTGCGGTATTGCGCTCGTCGATCCGCGAGTATCTGTGCTCGGAAGCCATGCATCACCTCGGCATTCCCACTACGCGCGCGCTGTGCGTGATCGGCTCCGATCAGTCCGTGCGGCGCGAGGAAATCGAAACGGCGGCGGTGGTCACGCGCGTGGCGCCGAGCTTCATCCGTTTTGGCCACTTTGAGCATTTCTATTCGAACGACCGCGTCGACGCGCTGCAGGCACTCGCCGATCACGTGATCGAACGTTTCTACCCGGATTGCAAGGAAGCGGACGACCCGTATCTCGCGCTACTGAATGAAGCGGTTTTGTCCACCGCAGATCTGCTCGCGCAATGGCAGGCGGTCGGCTTTTGCCACGGCGTGATGAACACGGACAACATGTCGATCCTCGGTCTCACGATCGACTATGGCCCGTTCGGCTTCCTCGACGGCTTCGATGCGGGCTATATCTGCAATCACTCCGATTCGCAGGGCCGCTACGCCTACCGGATGCAGCCGCAGATCGCCTACTGGAACCTCTTCTGCCTTGCCCAGGGCTTGCTGCCGCTGCTCGGTCAACAGCACGATGAAAGCGTGCGCGGCGAGGAAGCAGTGAAGGACGCACAGCGCGTGCTCGAAGGCTTCAAGGACCGTTTCGCGCCCGCCCTTGAGGGACGGATGCGCGCCAAACTCGGCCTGCAGACCGAACGCCCGGGCGACGACGCGTTGGCGAACCGCCTGTTCGAAGTGATGCAGGCGAACCGCGCGGATTTCACGCTGACCTTCCGCAATCTGGCGCGTGTTTCGAAACACGACGCGAGCGGCGACGCGCCGGCTCGCGACCTGTTTCTCGACCGTGCCGCGTTCGATGTCTGGGTGAACGACTACCGCGCGCGGCTGTCCGAAGAAACACTCGACGATGCCGAACGCGCCATTGCAATGAACCGCGTGAACCCCAAATTCATTCTCCGCAATCACCTGGCCGAAACGGCGATTCGCCGCGCCAAGGAGAAGGACTTTTCGGAACTCGAGCGGCTGGCGGCCGTACTGCGCCGTCCCTTCGACGAGCAACCGGAACACGAGGCATACGCCGCGCTGCCACCCGACTGGGCAAGTTCGCTGGAAGTCAGTTGCTCGTCATAAAGCGCGCGTCCGCCCCGCGGCGTTACCGGGCGGCGGCGGGCTGCAGCTGGCCGCGCCAGGCAACACCCGCCCTAACCAGAGCTACATAGAGACAAAACCCGAGACAGGAACCAACCATGAACTCAGACGACACCAAGACCCCCGCGCCTGCCCTGCAGAAAGACGATGCCGAATGGCGCAAGCAGCTGTCCGACATCGAGTATCAGGTGACCCGCCACGCTGCCACCGAACGCCCGTTCACCGGCCAGTACAACGACCACTGGGACCGCGGCATCTATGACTGCGTCTGTTGCGGCACGCCGTTGTTCGAATCGGACACCAAGTTTGACGCCGGCTGCGGCTGGCCGAGCTACTTCAAGCCGATCAACGGCGAAGTGATCGCCGAGAAAACCGACCGCTCGCACGGCATGCTGCGCATCGAGGTGCAGTGCAAGAATTGCGGCGCGCATCTCGGCCACGTCTTCGAAGACGGCCCCGCGCCGACCGGACTGCGGTACTGCATCAATTCGGCTGCGCTACAATTCGAGCCCAAGTAACGCAACGCGGGCAGCGCAGGTCCGGCGGCGTTGCTGGACGGCGCGAGGCCGTCCAGCGATGCAAACCCCGACTTAAACGCTTCAGCCAGCTTGCGAACCGGCCATCTGGCGCCGGCCGCTAGCCGGCCGCCGCGACGGGTACACACAGCACGCATATCCTGGGCGCGAAGCGCCCTTCAGTCCGCGCTTATATTTCCCTCATTTCTCCAGGTCCCCGCCCAGATAATGAAATTCTTGTTCGATCTGTTCCCGATCATCCTGTTTTTCGTCGCGTTCAAGCTGTGGGGCATTTTCCCGGCCACGGCAGTGGCGATCGTCGCCACGCTGGTGCAGATCGCGTGGGTGGCCTTCCGTCACCGTAAAGTGGACGCGATGTTGTGGGTGAGCCTCGGGGTCGTCACGGTGTTCGGCGGGGCCACGCTGGTGCTGCACAACGACACCTTCATCAAATGGAAACCGACCGTGTTGTACTGGGCGTTTTCGGTCGCGCTAATCTTCTCGCAGCTGGTGCTGAACAAGAACCTGATCGAAGCGATGATGGGCAAGCAAATCACGCTGCCGCATCGCATCTGGGGCCAGTTGAGCATGATCTGGGCGGTGTTCTTCGTGCTGCTGGGTATCCTCAACCTGTTCGTGGCCTACCACTTCTCGACCAATGCCTGGGTGAACTTCAAGCTGTTCGGCGCGACCGGCTGTCTGGTGGTGTTTATTGTCGGCCAGAGCCTGTGGCTCTCAAAGTACATGAAGGAAGAAGAGTGACATGAGCGACGACATTTTCCTGCACGCCACGCCCGCCGAGCGCCTCGCGCTGATCGAAGCGCGCCTCGCTGCGGCGCTTGCGCCGATTGCTTCGATCAGCGTGCGCGATGACAGTGCACAACATGCGGGGCATGCCGGCGCCTCGGCAGGCGGTCATTACAGTGTCACGATTGTGGCAGTTGCATTCGCCGGAAAGGCCCGCGTAGCACGGCACCGCTTGGTGTATGATGCGCTGGCCGATGCCATGCAGCGCGGCATTCACGCCCTCGCAATCACGGCGTACACGCCCGAAGAATTCGATTTGCTGTCCCGTTAGGAAACTTCCGATGACCTTGAAGAAAACCCGCCTCTGGGTATTGCTGGCCGCTTTTGCGGCTGCGCCTGCGTTTGCACAGAACATCGCCGTCGTGAACGGCACGCCGATCCCGAAGGCACGCGTCGACGCGCTCGTCGAGCAACTCGTCCATCAGGGTCAGCAGGACTCGCCGCAGTTGCAGGCGGCCGTGCGCGAAGAACTGATCAACCGTGAAATCCTGATGCAGGAAGCGGCCCGTCGCGGTATCCCGACGCGTCCCGACGTCAAGGCGCAAGTCGCCGTCGCCCAGCAGACCGTCGTACTGCGCGCGCTGATCGAAGACTTCCTGAAGAACAACCAGCCGACCGACGCAGAGGTCAAAGCACGCTACGACGCACTGGCGAAGGACGCTGGCGGCAAGGAATATCACCTGCACCACATCCTCGTGGATAACGAGGATCAAGCCAAAGACCTGATCGCCAAGATCAAGGCCGGCGCAAGCTTCGAAGATCTCGCCAAGCAGTACTCGAAGGATCCGGGATCGGGCAAGAACGGCGGCGACCTCGACTGGTCGGATCCGAAGGCGTATGTGCCTGAATTCGCGGCTGCGGCCGAGAAGCTGCAGAAAGGCCAGATGACCGACACGCCGGTACACACGCAATTCGGCTGGCACATCATCCGTCTCGACGACACGCGCGACATCACGCCGCCGCCGCTCGAACAGGTGCGCCCGCAGATCGTCCAGCAGATCCAGCAGGAAAAGCTGCAGGCGTTTGAAGAGAGCTTGCGGAAGAACGCGAAGGTCCAGTAAGAGTCAGTACGGTTCAGACGCCGGAGAGACTTCCGGCGTCTGTTCGAAGGTGCGCTTAAAAGAGTTTCGCGTACTCTTCCAGATCGACACAGCGATACCCTGCATTCTCAAGACCACTTGCCTCGTTCTTCGAGAAAGTAGGCGAAAACAATACTTTCTCGATTTCCCAGCCGGTGAGCTTGCGCCCCTCCGCTGTCGACAAGAATCCCGCGATGTGATTTTCGAACGCGACCAATGCGCCGTTGTCGTGGCCATTCGCGCTTCGTTTGCAGGAACCGAATCGCACACGTTTGTCGTCGCGATTCAATGCCACGATATCAATCTCGATCAACCGATCGATCGAACGAGCGCGATTCCAGAATCCCACCTCTATAGACGTGATGGGAAAATCGCCCCGGCCCTTTCTTGAACACTCGACGTGCAACTGCCGGATCAGCTTCTCGAACGCAAAACCCTCGAGCGTCTCGCTACGGGGACTTGCCTTCTCCAGCACGCGCTCGCGAAGCTGCATTCGCGCCGCGTCACGCGCAGGCCGAACGACTGCAATCCACGCCTGCAAGAAGTTATCTGTCACGTAGTATCGGGCATTGCGGCTTCGACTGTCCGAGAACACGGGATAGCGCCGGTCAATCATCCCGTAGTCGTCGACCAGCTTCTTGAGTTGCCCACCCAATGAACGGCTCATGTCAGCCGGCGCCTGCATGTTTGCTACCAGATCGTTGTGACCGGCACCCGGATGATCCGCCACGAAGTGCAGGATCGAGAGCAGTTGCCCTTTCATCTCGCGCAAAAACGAAGTGTCCGCTTCTTCCGAAAGCGGGCTGCCTTCGTTCAGGAACAGACGTCCGATCAGTTCGTTCCGCAAATGCTTGGTGGAAGCATTGAAGAGCCCTTGCCCATAGGCATCCCTGTAGAACTTTGGGACACCCTCAAAGTAAGTCCATAAGAGCAGCCACTGGTACGGGTTTGCCACACCGTGGTCGTTGTACACCGCGAGCAGGTCTTCGAAGTCCCAGTGGTCAAGAAGAAACGAATGGGTCAGTCTGCCGTATAGCGGAGCCGCCTTATCATCCAGCAGAGCGCTCATTTCAGATTGAAGTGAGCCCAGTACGAAGAGACCACCGCTCTTTGATTCACGCAGAACATCGACTTCAGCCTGCAAAAAAGAGTTGAATGCGGCGAGCTGGGGGGATGTGAAATATTGAAATTCGTCCAGGACCACGATGATGCCGGCGCGGTTCATCGTGGCAATTGCCCGCGCCATGGATGCGAAGTCCTGCACGTCATTTGCCAGCGCCTGCACCGAGGTCGAGAGACTGTCCTGCAACGCCCGCCGAAACTGGCTAGCGACGTCGGTCTGGTCGGAATCGGGAATCTGGACGTAGAAAAGGCGCTCTGCAAGCGCTTCGTCGTTGCGCGCCAGTTCACGCAGTAACGTCGTCTTGCCAATGCGCCTGCGACCTTGAATCCGGCAGAAAAACCACTGCGGCTGCTCAAGCAGCCCGCGCAATTCGTCCAACGTACTGCGTCGCCCGTAGAAACGCCAATCTGCCATATCGTCCCTGGTAAGTTAGCGTACTAAATTCTACGCTAACGGATAGGCTATCGCAAACCATTGAATTTGCGAGATAAAATCGGGTTGATCCGTGTCCGGAGGGAAGTGGCGATGCCTGTTTAAAGCTATTTCGCTGCGTCCGGCCTACGCTGACGGCTGTGGCACAAAATTAGCGTAGCAAATTGTACGCTATTCTATCCATCCAGTTATACCATTGATTTTAAACGAAAAAATACTCTTTTTCCGTGGGCAGCGATTCTCACGGGCATAACGTGATCCACGAGGATTTGGCTCACAAGGCGTCCTGATAACGTCGCGACTTCATCAATACACCAAACGACAAAGCCGCCCGAGGGCGGCTTTGTTGTTTTTGGCGGCTAGTAGTCGCCCAGTCAGCGCATCAACCCAACCAACGTCGGGCGTTCTGGAACACGCGCAGCCACGGGCTACCGTCGTTGGCGCTCCAGCCTTCCGGATGCCAGCTCATCTGCACCGTGCGATGCACGCGCTCCGTATGCGGCATCAGAACGGTGAAGCGGCCATCAGGCGTCGTCACCGAGGTAATGCCGTTCGGCGAGCCGTTCGGGTTGAACGGATACTGCTCGGTGGCCTGGCCGCGGTGGTCGACAAAGCGCATGGCAACCGCGACCTTCGACGCATCGCCTTGTTGCGAGAAGTCTGCGAAACCTTCGCCGTGAGCGACAGCCACCGGAATGCGCGAGCCTTCCATGCCGGTAAAGAACAGCGACGGCGACTGCTGCACTTCAACCAGCGAGAAACGCGCTTCAAACTTCTCCGACTTGTTGCGCGTGAACTTCGGCCAGGCCTCCGCACCCGGGATCATCGACGCGAGGCTGCTCATCATCTGGCAGCCATTGCAGATGCCCAGCGCAAACGTATCGTTGCGGCCGAAGAACGCGGCGAACATGTCCGCCAGCTGCGAGTTGAAGCGGATCGTCTTCGCCCAGCCCTCGCCGGCACCGAGCACGTCGCCGTACGAGAAGCCGCCGCACGCGACCGCGCCGGCAAAGTCAGCCAGCGTGGCACGACCGGCCAGCAGGTCGCTCATGTGCACGTCGTACGCATCGAAACCCGCACGGTCGAACGCGTAAGCGGTTTCGAGGTGCGAGTTGACGCCCTGCTCACGCAGGATCGCGACACGCGGACGTGCGCCTTTGCTAATGAACGGTGCAGCCACGTCCTCAGCCGGATTGAAGCTCAGCTGCGGCGTGATGCCCGGGTCGGCGGCGTCGAGCAGCGTGTCGTATTCAGCATCCGCGCAAGCCGGGTTGTCGCGCAGGCGCGAGATGCGCCAGCTCACTTCGCTCCACGCACGATGCAGTTCCGTACGCGGTGCTTCGTAGATCTTCTTGGCGTCGCGGTAGATTTCGATGGCGTCGCGATTGTTGATCTTGCCGACCACGTGCGAGCACGCCGAGAGGCCATGCTCGCGCAGCGCAGCCAGCACGGCATCGCGATCCTGCGCTCGCACCTGGATCACAGCGCCCAGTTCCTCGTTGAAGAGCGCGCGGATCGTGCGGTCTTCGCGGCGGCCGCTGGTCTGCTTGGCCCAGTCTTTGGCGTCGCCATAGTCGAATTCGTGGTTCGGATCGAGCGTCAGCATATCGACATTCAGCGACACGCCCACATGGCCCGCAAACGCCATTTCGCACACTGTCGCCCACAGGCCGCCGTCCGAGCGGTCGTGGTAAGCGAGCAGCTTGCCGTCGCTATTGAGCGCCTGGATGGCGGCGAAGAAACGCTTCAGATCTTCCGGATCGTCGACGTCCGGCGTGGTATCTCCCACCTGCTGGGTGACCTGCGCGAGGATACTGCCGCCGAGGCGATGCTTGCCGCGGCCGAGGTCGATGGCGATCAGGACGCTGTCGCCCGCTTCGTCGGCACGGCGCAGTTGCGGCGTCAGATGGCCGCGCACGTCTTCGACCGGTGCGAAGGCCGAGATGATCAGCGACACCGGCGCGACCACTTCCTTCGCCACGCCCTGGTCTTGCCACTTGGTGCGCATAGACAGCGAGTCTTTGCCCACCGGAATGCTGATGCCAAGCGCCGGGCACAGTTCCATGCCGATCGCCTTGACGGTGTCGTACAGCGCGGCGTCTTCGCCCGGTGCGCCGCAAGCGGCCATCCAGTTGGCCGACAGCTTCAGCTTGTCGAGCGACGCAATCGGCGCCGCGGCGATGTTCGTCACCGCCTCGCCAACCGCCATGCGGCCCGACGCCGGCGCGTTGATCACGGCGAGCGGCGTACGCTCAGCCATCGTCATCGCTTCGCCGCGGAAACCGGCGTAGTCCATCGTGGTGATCGCCACGTCGGCAACCGGCACCTGCCACGGGCCGACCATCTGATCGCGCGCGGTCGTGCCGCCCACCGAGCGGTCGCCGATCGTAATCAGGAACGACTTGCTGGCCACGGTTGGGTGGCGCAGCACGCTCACCGCTACTTCCGACAGGTTGACGCCGGTGACATCGACCGGCAGCAGCGTCGTCTCGACGCGCTTGACGTCGCGATGCATACGCGGCGCCTTGCCGAGCAGCACTTCCATCGGCATGTCGACTGGCTGGTGGGCGTTGTCGTCTTTCTGTTCGGTGTCGACGAGCTTCAACTGGCGTTCGTTCGTTGCCGTGCCGATCACCGCGAACGGGCAGCGCTCGCGCTCGCAGATGGCCTGGAATTCCGCCAGATCGGCCGGTGCAATGGCCAGCACATAACGCTCTTGCGCTTCGTTCGACCAGATCTCGCGCGGCGACAGGCCGCTTTCTTCCAACTGGATCTTGCGCAGTTCGAAAATCGCCCCCTTGCTCGCGCCGTCCACTACTTCTGGGAACGCGTTCGACAGACCACCCGCGCCGACGTCGTGAATGCTCAGGATCGGGTTCTTTTCGCCCAGCTGCCAGCAGGCGTTGATGACTTCCTGCGCGCGCCGTTCGATTTCCGGATTGCCGCGCTGCACCGAGTCGAAGTCGAGTTCAGCCGTGTTCGTGCCGGTCGCCATCGAACTGGCGGCACCGCCGCCCATGCCGATGCGCATGCCCGGGCCGCCGATCTGGATCAGCAGCGACCCTTCCGGCAAATCGTGCTTGTGGGTGTGCTGATCGGAGATGTTGCCGATGCCGCCGGCAATCATGATGGGCTTGTGATAGCCGCGCACGACGCCCGCCACGTTCTGCTCGAAGGCGCGGAAGTAACCGCCCAGGTTCGGCCGGCCAAATTCGTTGTTAAACGCCGCGCCGCCGAGCGGCCCGTCGATCATGATCTGCAGCGGCGAGGCGATGCGGTCCGGACGGCCATACACTTCCTGCGTGTCGGCCGGATTGCGGTGACCGACCGGCTGCACGGCGTCACGGGCGTTTTCCCATGCTTCGCGCGCATCCGGCAAGTCGAGGTTCGACACGGTGAAGCCCGCGAGACCAGCCTTCGGCCGCGCACCGCGGCCCGTCGCGCCTTCATCGCGGATTTCGCCGCCCGCACCGGTCGCGGCGCCTGGAAACGGCGAGATCGCGGTCGGGTGGTTGTGCGTTTCCACCTTCATGAGCGTGTGCGTCAGCTCGGTGTGGCGGCCGTAGTGCTCAGCCAGCTCGCCCGCGCCATCAGTCTGGCCCGGCTTGCGCGGAAACCAGCGTTCGGCCACGCCGCCCGCCATGATCGCCGAGTTATCCGAGTACGCGACGATCGTGCCCTGCGGATTGAGCTTCTCAGTGTTGCGGATCATGTTGAACAGCGAGATGTCCTGCTTCTCGCCGTCGATGGTCCATTCCGCGTTGAAAATCTTGTGGCGGCAATGCTCGCTGTTGGCCTGCGCGAACATCATCAGTTCGACGTCGGTCGGGTTGCGGCCGAGTTTCGTGAAGGCGTCGACCAGATAGTCGATCTCGTCTTCCGCGAGTGCCAGACCCAGTTCGGCGTTGGCGGCTTCCAGCGCGCCACGCCCATGGCCCAGCACGTCGACCGTTTGCAGCGGCTTGGCCGGCAGTTCGTCGAACAGATGCATGGCGTGATCGCGCGACGGCGCGACGCTCTCGGTCATGCGGTCGTGCAACGCAGCCACGACGGCCTCGCGTGCTTCGTCGGACAAGGCTTTCTTGCCGCCCAGCAGGCCGCTCTTCAACGTGACCGTGTATTCGATGCCGCGCTCGATGCGGCGCAGTTGCGTGAGGCCGCAATGGTGCGCGATATCCGTCGCCTTGCTGGCCCACGGCGACACCGTGCCGAAACGCGGTACCACGAGGAAAGTCTCGGCGCCGCCGCGCTCCTTCGCTTCGGCGAACGGATCGCCGTAGTGCATCAGCGCCTCGATCTTCGCGCTGTCGTCAGCCGCAAGCGGCGTCTGTGAATTGACGAAGTGCAGATACTGCCCGCGCACGCTGGTGATGTTGGGATCGATGCGCGTAAGCGTCTCGAGCAGGCGGGTTTGACGGAAATCGGAGAGGGCCGAAGCGCCGGGGAAACACGAGAAGTGGGCCATGGACTTGACGTTGCGTCTATGAGTCGCGCATACAGGCGACGTGAGGCGAAAGGGAAGTCCGAGATTATACCCCGGGAAGACCCTCCCGCGCCCCTGCTGACAGCGTTCCGGTGGCGTGTCTGTGGGGTTTTAGCGAGTGTCGGGACGCACCGCCAGCCGATTTCGGGATGGTCCGACGCCTACGCGTCTGACCTGTTTGACTGATATCATTCCGCCTTTCACCAGATCGGCGCAGCAAGCCTTCGCATGCGCCGCATGTCACGCCTACGGGGAACGCGGGTTGTTCGCGTTCCGCCGGCAAATCGAATCAAACATGGATGTCATCGTCATTGGCGGCGGAATTGTGGGCGTCGCCACCGCTTATCAGTTGCGCGCAGCCGGCCACCGCGTATGCGTGGTCGAACGCTTTGCGACGGTCGCGCAAGGCGCGACCTACGGCCACGGCGGCACCGTGCTGCCGACGCCGCTCGACGTCTGGTTCGGGCCGACCTTCATGCATAGCCGCCAGGGAGCGAAAAGCGGCGTAATCCGCAAGACGGGGTTTAACGGCGCCGCACGCCTGTTCGAAAAGCAACTGGCCAGTTGGCAGGAACCGCAAGCCTTCAGCCGGCAATACGGGCTGCTGCGGCCGCTGATCGAGGCATCGCGTGACGCGATGGCCGATATCGAGGCCCGTTTCGGGCTCGATTTCGAACAGTCGGACGGCGTGCTGTATCTCACGCGCTCGGCGCAGGAATGGCAGCAAACCCAGCCGGCGCTCGAATTGCTGCGCCAATACGAAGTCCCGCACCATGTGCTGACGCCCGCCGAGTGCGCCGCGTTCGAGCATTCGGTCCCGACCGATCCTGAGTTTGCGGGCGGCGTGCTGTTCGACCAGGAACGCACCGCGAACTGCCCGCTCTTCACCAAGCTCATCAAGCAGACCCTCGATACCCAGGGCGGCGTCCAGTTCATGCTGAACCGCGAAGTCGCGGCCATTCGGCTCGACGGGCACCGCGCCGCCGTCGAACTGGCGCCGCGACTGGGTGAAGTCACTTCGACCCGTGAAGTCGACGTGATCAATGCCGACGCCGTCGTGGTCGCGGCCGGCACCGGCACGCTGCCGCTGCTCGAGCGGCTCGGCTTGCGGGTGCCATTGCATCCGCTGCGTCTGCATACGCTGTCCGCGCCGATTGCCCACGAGGAATGCGCGCCGCACGTGGCGATTGTCGATGCGGTGAAGCGAATCACGATCACCCGCATGAACCACCGCCTGCGCATCGCCGGCGGCGCGGTGCTGCAAGGCGCCGGCCAGGCCGACAAGCCGCTCTCCGAAGCGGTCACCAAGGATGCGCTAGCGTTGCTCGGCCAGGCCACGCACGACTGGATTCCGGGCGCCGCCAAGATTTCGGCGGCTCTGTCCTGGGACGGACTCAAGCTGCTGTCACCGGATGGGCTGCCGCTGGTCGGTAATGCGCTGCATCCGCGCCTGTTCGTCAATGCCGGACATGGGCCGGCCGGCTGGGGGCTCGCTTGCGGGGCCGGCAAACTGGTGGCGGATCTGATCGGCGGCGTCACGCCGGATCTGCCCGCCGACACGCTCGCCGCGTTGCGGCCGGAGCGGTTCGGGCGCTACGGCGGCTGACCCCGGCTGAGGGGCTGGGGCCGAAGCGGTTCACAGGTCCGCGCGCATTCAACTACCATGGCAGTTCCACACCGTCCGGGGGCGCTGCCGGGGTCAATGCCTGGGCGCAACGCCCGGGCCCAATGCTCAGAGTCAACGCTCGAGACTGCCATGACCGAAGCCACACCTGGAACACATGTCGCATCCGCCGCGCCCGCTGCATCTTCCCTCGCCCCTGAAACGCCTACGCTGCTGAATCCGCACGACCGCCCGCTCACGCTCCTCTCCCTCGCGGAGTTGCGCGCGATCGAGGCCGACGCCATGGCTGGTTTGCCGCCGCATACGCTGATGGCGCGCGCCGGCCGCGCCGCCGCCTGCTGGCTGCGCGAGCAGATCGCACAGGACAACGCAGCCGCGTCTCCTTCCACGGTATGGATCGCAGCAGGCCCCGGCAATAACGGCGGCGACGCGCTGGTTCTCGCCACCGAACTCCAGCGCGCGAGAATCGCGGTAGAAGTCTGCATGCCCGTCGACGTCAAACCGGACGACGCCCGCTGGGCACTCGCCGAAGCACGCGCCGCCGGCGTAGCGATCACAGCCACTGCGCCCGCATCGTTCGAGCAATATGGCTGGCTGGTCGACGGCATGTTCGGAATCGGTCTCACACGGCCGCTCGAAGGCGTCTTCGCGACCCTCGCGCAACACCTGTGGCAACGCGCGAAACAGCAAGGCCGGGTACTCGCGCTCGATGTGCCGAGCGGCCTCGACAGCGACACTGGCAACGTGGTCGGAGCGGGCACCAGCGTGCGCGCCACGCATACCATTACCTTCATCGGGGCGAAACCAGGCCTCTTCATGGCCTCGGGACGCGATCTCGCGGGCACGGTGACGGTCGCGCCGATCGGCGTGGAGCGCGTGGCGAGCGCCGCCCGCACTGCTGTGCAACTGAACGCACCGACGCTCTTCGCCGCCTTCCTGCCGGCGCGCGATTTCTCGACCAACAAGGGCTCGTTTGGCAGCCTCGCGGTGGTCGGAGGCGATACCGGCATGTGCGGCGCGCCGATCCTTGCCGCGCGCGCAGCGCTCTATACCGGCGCGGGAAAAGTCCATGTTGCGCTGCTTGGCGCGGGCGCCCCGCCCTACGATCCACCGCATCCCGAACTGATGCTGCATCCCGTCGACGATCTGCCGCTCGACAAGATGGACGCGCTGGCGATCGGCTGCGGCATGGGTAACCGCGAGCGCGCCACCAAGGTGCTCAACGATGTGCTCGCGCTCGATGTCCCCAAGCTGCTCGATGCCGACGCGTTGAATCTGCTGGCAGCAGATGCCTCGCTCGCCGCGAAGGTCACCGCGCGTGGTGCGCAGGGCGACCCGTGCGTACTCACGCCGCATCCGCTTGAAGCGGCGCGTCTGCTCGGCTGCGACGCGCCTACGGTGCAGCGCGACCGGCTGGCCGCGGCGCGTGCGCTGACGGCACGTTTTGCCAGCGTGATCGTGCTGAAGGGAACCGGCACCGTGGTCGCCGCACCGGACGACCGGTATGCGATCAATCCGACCGGCAACGCCGCGCTCGCGACGGGCGGCACGGGCGACGTGCTCGGCGGCATCATTGGCGCCTTGCTGGCGCAGCGCTTGCCGCCTTACGAGGCGGCATTGGCGGGCGTGTATCTGCACGGCCTCGCCGCCGACACGTTGACTGCTCAAGGAGAGGGTCCCGCCGGCCTGACCGCTGGCGAGCTGGCGCCGATGGTTCGCAAGCTGCTGAACCGGATGTTTTATCCGCCGGCTTGAGCCTTGCTTGAAACCTCGCTTCGGCCTTGCTTGAGTCCCGCCTGAATCATGCTTCAGCCGTACCTAGGTCCCGCCTGAGCCCTGCTTCACAGCTGTACTTGCCCCCTTGCACCCTGCTTCAGCCGTACTTGAACCCCGGGCGGCCACCGCTTGGCCCCCGCACGATCCCGCTATCTGGACCCGGGGTCCAAGTCCCTGCCCCCTTCCCGCCAAGGCCGCTATACTGAATGCTCGTGCTGACCGGCCGGGAACCGTTGCGAACCCGAAGTCCGACAGCACGCCAGAGCATCCCCGCGGCCGCGCTTTGCGCACTGCCTTTCATTCGTGCCCCTACGTTAGATGGACGATCCCATGACGTTGAACTCGCTCCCCGCCTGGTCCTCGCTGCAAGCCCATTACGAGCAGATTCGCGATGCGCACATGCGCGACTGGTTTGCCCCCGCGAACGATCCCGCTCCTACCCGTGCCGAACGCTTCGCGTTTGCCGGGGGCGGTATCGCGGCCGATTTCTCGAAGCATCGCATCACCGACGAAACCCTCAAGCTGCTCGTGCAAGTCGCCCGTGAAGCCGGTGTCGAAAAACGCCGCGACGCGATGTTCGCCGGCGAAATCGTCAATCCCACCGAAGGCCGCGCCGTCCTGCACACCGCGTTGCGTGCGAGCGATCCGAACGCGCCATTCCATGCCGAAGTCATGGCCGAACGCGCCAAGATGGCAGCGTTTTCCGACAAGGTGCGCAGCGGCGAGTGGACCGGCTACACCGGCAAGCGGATTCGCTATGTGGTGAACATTGGCATCGGCGGCTCGGATCTCGGCCCCAAGATGGTGGTGCACTCCCTGCATCACCTGGCCACGCCGGAGATCAAGAGCTACTTCGTGTCGAACGTCGACGGCGCCGATCTGTACCGCGTCCTTCAGGAGATCAATCCGGAAGAGACGCTCGCCATCATCGTCTCCAAGACCTTCACGACGCTCGAAACGATGACCAACGCGCGCTCGCTGCGCGACTGGTTCATCGAGAAAGGCTGTCCGGAAAGCGCGCTGGCGAAGCACTTCGTCGGCGTGTCGGCCAACCCGGCCGAAGTCGTCAAGTTCGGCATTGCGAAAGAGAACGTCTTTCAGATGTGGGACTGGGTGGGCGGCCGCTATTCGCTGTGGTCGGCGGTCGGCCTGTCGATCATGATCGCGATCGGCCCCAAGCAGTTCGACGAACTGCTCGCCGGTGCGAACGAAATGGATCAGCACTTCCGCACTGCGCCGCTCGAACGCAACCTGCCGGTGCTGATGGGCATGATCGGCATCTGGTATCGCAACTTCTTCGGCTCGCAAAGCTATCTGGTCGCGCCGTATTCCGAGGCGATGCACTATCTTCCGTCGTATCTGCAGCAACTGGAAATGGAGAGCAACGGCAAGTCCGCACGTTTGGATGGCGCGATGGTCGACTATCCGACTTCGGCCGTGACGTGGGGCGAACCGGGCACGAACGGTCAGCACGCTTTCTTCCAGATGCTGCATCAAGGCCCGACGATCGTGCCGATCGACTTCATCGCCGTGCTCACGCCGGAGCACCCGCTAGTGAGCCATCACCCGAAGCTGCTGGCGAACTGCTTCGCGCAAAGCGAAGCGCTGATGCTGGGCCGCACACTGGAGGAAGCGAAGAAGGTGGCTGGTCCGGACAAGCCGGAACTCGCACCGCATCTGGTGTTCCCGGGCAACCGCCCCACCAGCACGCTGATTCTCGAAGCGCTGACGGCGCGTTCGCTCGGCGCGCTTATCGCGCTCTACGAACACAAGGTGCTAGTCCAGGGGACGGTGTGGAATATCAATTCGTTCGACCAGTGGGGCGTCGAGTTGGGCAAGATCCTCGGCAAGGTAGTGGAGGCCGATCTGACCTCGGCTAGCGTCGAGGGCGGCAAGCACGACTCCTCGACCACCGCGTTGATCGCACGCGCGCGTGCGGCTTTGAAACGCTGAGTGGGCGGCTGCGTTTGCTTCTACGTTTGCTTCTACGTTTGCTGCTGCGTTTTCGGTTGAGTGGGCAACACGTGGCGATAGCCTGAGCATCGCCACGTGATCGATCAGTTGCAGAACTTGTTGTGAAGCGGGCCATCGACGGCCCGCTTTTCTTTTGTACGCGCTCAGCCCTCAGGCGAGGCGCCCTGCCTCGATCGTGACCGTGGTATCGCAACGACGCGCGAGTTCGATGTCGTGCGTGACCAGAATCAAGGTTGCGCCATTAGCCCGGTTCATCTCGAACATCAGATCGATAACCGCATGCCCCGTTGCCGCATCGAGACTGCCGGTCGGCTCATCGGCAAACAGGATGGCCGGATGAGTGACGAAGGCGCGCGCCAACGCGACGCGCTGCTGCTCGCCGCCCGACAGCAGCTTGGGATAGTGACGGGTACGCTGCCCCAGTCCCACCTGTTCGAGGAGGCCACGCGCTCGCGCCGCTGCATCGCGCGCAGCGATGCCGCCTTGCAATTCGAGCGGCAAGGTCACGTTCTCGAGCGCCGTCAAATGCGGCATCAATTGAAACGATTGGAACACGAAGCCGACCGAGCCGTTGCGCAGTGCCGCGCGTTGGTCCTCGCTCAACTCGGTGAGTTCCTGACCCAGCAGCCGAACCGACCCGGAGGTTGCACTGTCCAAACCTGCGAGCAGACCTAGCAGCGTAGACTTGCCGGATCCGGATGCACCGACAATGGCCACGCTGCTGCCGCCTTCGATTGAAAGATCGATATGATCGAGAATCGTCAGCTCGCCTGTAGCATCCTTAACCCTCTTGCACAATCCCCGCACTTCGATGACTGGATCAGTTTTCTTTTGCATGGTAAGGCGTAGGTTGAAAGTGCGCCTAGCTGCACCTGGCGCCGCCGCGTTGAATACAGCCTTCGGCATGGTCATGATGGCCGCGACGCTGCCGCTTGCGGCTCATGCCGCTAATCCACCGGAGCCGGCCAAACCGGTCATCGTGGTGCTAGGCGACAGCATCTCCGCCGAGTATGGGCTGCCGCGCGACACGGGTTGGGTGGCGTTGATGCGCCAGCGTCTGGCCAGCGAGCGCATTGATTATAGCGTTGCGAACGCAAGCATCAGTGGCGACACAACCAGCGGCGGACGCGCCCGCATGCCCGAGTTGATGCAGCGGCTCAAGCCCAGCATCGTGATTGTCGAACTGGGCGCCAACGACGCACTGCGCGGCGTGCCGCTTCCGACTACCGAAGACAACTTGCGCACGATCGTTGAAGAGGCACAACAAGGTCATGCGAAGGTTGTGCTCATCGGTATGTACGTGCCACCTAATTACGGCCCGGACTACACACAAAAGTTCCACGGTGTGTATGAGCAGTTGTCGAAAGAACTGCACACATCGCTCGTGCCGTTCCTCCTCGCAGGCATCGCGGACAAACCGGAGATGTTCCAGTCCGACCAGATGCATCCCACCCAGCGGGCACAGCCCGTGCTACTCGATAACGTGTGGACGACATTGAAACCTCTGCTGCACAACAGCCCCTCACACTGACAAGGCACTTACATCTTGTTGCGAACGAACTGGGAACGTGCGTAGGGAATGTCGCTCAGACATTTTCGCTAACCGCGAAATCCGGCTCGTCTCGAGCGCTTTTGTGAGGAGATAACGTGAAATACCTACCGCTTATCGCTTTGACCGTGGCCATTTCTGCTTGCGCCGCTCAACCGCCGGCGGGCGTGCAATCCGTTGGACAAAGCCAGCAACCGCCTAAGGCCGTCGCGCAATGTATCGCCCAGAAGTGGGCTGACAGCTCTCAACAACAGGTTGTCTCGCAGGACACGATGGCAAACGACCAGGCAATGGACGTTTATGTACCGGGCCAGCAACCGCCCAGCGGCGCAGCGGCTGTGGTGCGCCCGGCCTACAGCGGCTCGGGCACATGGGTTGGCTTCCGCTCCAATGGCGGTGCCGGTAGCGACGCTACTGGCGCGATCAGCGGCTGCCTCTAAGGTAGCCTTAACAAATCCTCCAGCGATTTGCTCGCCGGATAAAAAAACCCCGCAAAATTGCGGGGTTTTTTTGTACTTGCGACGCACGCCGCTCACGCGACCGCATCCTCGATCAGTCACCGCCCGATTGCGCGCTATCCAGCGAGCCATAGAACTTGAGCTTCGAGCGAGCGCGCAGCGCTTCGACATACGCGCCAACATCGGACTGTGCCTCAGCCTGAGTGATCTGCTGCTGCGCGGCGGCCAGATGCTGCGGATCGATCGGCGCACCCGCTACCACGGCATTCACTCGATACACCGCGTAGCCCGCATCGCCCAGATCGACACCCACGTAAGCCGGCAATTTCTGCGAGTCGGCCTTGTAGATTGCGCTCAGTGCAGCAGGCGGCAAGCCTTGTGCGTCATTGCGCGAGACCTTCACCGGCGCTGAGAAGCCGGTGGTTGCATTCGACTTCTGCAACTCAGCGAGCTTGGCGATGCCATCTTTATGCGCCATCTCATCGGCCTGAACCGCGATGACCTTCTGGCGCACCGCGTCCTTGATCGTGTCGAGCGGAGGCACCGCAGCCGGCTTGTAATCGGTGACGTGAGCAGCGATCAGCGTGTTGTTGCCGACATCGATGGCTTGGGTATTGTTATGGGCCTGGACCGAGTCGTTCGCGAACACTGCGCTCAAGAATTTCGCGTTGTTCAGCGGGCTGTCCGGCGGTAGTGCTGCGTTCGGCTGCGGCGTAACCGTGGCCGTCTGGATCTGCAGCTTGTATTTGTCGGCGGCCGGTTGCAAGCTCTTCGCCTGCTCATAGACGACCGATGTAAAGCCGTCCGAATCGTCGCTGAATGCCTTGCCCGCCAGTTGCGTCTTCAGGTCCTTGGCGATCGCGTCCTTCACGGTATCGAACGGCTGGGTGACCGACGGCTTAACATCCGTCGCCTTCAGGATCAGCAAGCCCACATCCGTCGGGATAACGTCGCTGATTTCATCCTTCTTCAGCTTGAACGCAGCGTCGTCGAACGCCTGACCACCGGCCATCATGCCGCGGCCGAAGTAACCCAGATCGCCACCCTTCGAGGCCGAAGCCGGGTCCTGCGAACTCTGCTCAGCAATCTTCGCGAAGTCGTCTGGATGCGCTTTCACTTGAGCAAGCAACGCGTCTGCTTTCTGCTTTGCCTTGGCCTTGTCGTCCGCACTCGCGTTCGGCGCGACTGAGACGAGGATCAGGCTCGCACGCATTTGCGCAGCGGTCTGGTAGTGAGCGATGTTGTCGTCGTAAAACTTCTTGAGATCCGCATCCGTGGGCTGTAGGCCCGCAGCGAGCGCAGCCGGCGACATCACCAGATACTGAATGGTGGCCGTAGCGGGCGTGGCGAAATCGTTGCGATGCGCGTCGTAGTACGCCTGCAATTGCGCGTCCGTCGGCTGCACCTTCCCCACGTAGTCGTGTGGATTGAATGCGAGACCTTGCACTTCGCGCTGTTGCTCAGCGAGCGCAGTCAGGTTCTGTGCAAGCGTCTTCGACGTAAAGGCACTGCCCTCGATGCTGCCAGGCAACTGCTGCGTAGCCAGCGTGTAGCGCACGCGCTCGTCATATTGATCGGGCGTCATGCCCTGCATGGCGAGCAGTTCCTTGTAGCGGCTCACATCGATCGAACCGTCAGGATTCTTGAGCGAAGAGATGACCGGATCGCTCAGCAACGTACGCCGCACTGCGTCGTCAGAGGCGGTCAGATGCAGCCGCTGCGTTTCATCAGCCAGTACGCGCTGCTCGATAAGGCTATCGAGCAATTGCTTGCGGCGTTCAGGCGTATCGAACATCTTCGCGTCGAACTGCCCACCGAGCATCTGGCGCGCGCGATCCAGTTGCTGACGCATCGCGTCGTCGTACTCGGCTCGGGTGATCTTGTGCCCGTTGACGCTGGCGACGTTTGCGCTTTCGTCAAAGAAGCCGCGGAAGCCTTGAATACCCACAAAACCCAACCCCGGTACGATGACCAGGATGAGCATGAACATCATCAGGCGTTTGTGATTGCGGAAGAAATCGAGCATGCGTTAAGGATGCCAAAAACGGAACGCCCGATATTACAACAGCGGGCAATAAAAAAGGCGAACCGGAGTTCGCCTTTCAAGGATACTGGCGGAGTGGACGGGACTCGAACCCGCGACCCCCGGCGTGACAGGCCGGTATTCTAACCGACTGAACTACCACTCCTTATACTGCGTGTGTGCTGCCTAAATACTGCATGTGGAACCGGGAACTGGTGGGTGCTGAGAGGCTCGAACTCCCGACCTACGCCTTGTAAGGGCGCCGCTCTACCAACTGAGCTAAGCACCCGCTCCGCGATTCTGCCTGCTACCTGATGTTGCGCCGCGCTTCTCAAGTCTTTCAACCCGCAGGTTTCTTAACTCTTTAAACCGCGCCACCCCCAAGCAGCAAGTCGATTAGTTTAGCGCATCTTTTAGCGCTTTGCCAGGCCTAAATTTCGGCACCTTGGCGGCCTTGATCTTGATTGCCGCTCCCGTGCGCGGATTACGACCGGTGCGTGCCGTGCGCTTGCCCACCGCAAACGTACCGAAGCCTACCAGCGTCACCGAACCACCCTTCTTCAACGTACCTTTGACGCCACCGATCACGGCATCCAGCGCACGTCCTGCCGCCGCTTTCGAAATGTCGGCTTCTTGTGCAATGTGATCGATCAATTCCGTTTTATTCATTCCAACCCCCGAGAATATTTTTGGACAATCGTAATGGCGCTTCAAAGCGCCAGGTCAACGTGGCACGGCAAAAACGCCGAGCGAACCAATTAGAATTGGCCGAAACCCTTGTGTCAAGCGGGGTTGAGCCGGATTAGAGGGTGCTTTTGGCACAGTATTTATAACGAAATCTTGCGGCCGATGAGTGCGACCACAACTCATTCGTCGAGCGCGGCGCTTTTGGCCCAGAAAGTGGGAATCAGCGGGCAAAAGCTATGCAAATGCATATGCTGCATTTGGCTCAGATAATAAAAAACCCGCGGACAAGGCCGCGGGTTTCTGTTGATGCAAACACTACGTGCAGTAGGAAGTGGCTCAGTGCTTCACGACATCCGTTGCGGCGTCTTTACCGGGCTCTGCCGCGACAGGCGTGGCAGGCTTCGGCTCTTCTTCCGGCAACGCTTGCGGCACACGTTCGAGCGCAAGTTCAAGCACCTTGTCGATCCAGCGGACCGGCACGATTTCGATCGCGTTCTTCACGTTGTCCGGAATCTCCGTCAGATCCTTGACGTTTTCTTCCGGGATCAGCACCAGCTTGATGCCACCGCGATGCGCTGCGAGCAGCTTCTCTTTCAGGCCGCCGATCGGCAACACTTCACCACGCAGCGTGATTTCACCCGTCATCGCGACATCGGCGCGCACCGGAATACCGGTCAACACCGACACCAGCGCGGTCGTCATCGCGATACCTGCGGACGGACCGTCCTTCGGCGTCGCACCTTCGGGCACGTGAATGTGAATGTCCTGCTTCTCGAACGCTTCGTCCTTGACACCCAAACGACGCGAACGCGAACGGACCACCGTGCGCGCCGCTTCGACGGATTCCTTCATCACGTCCCCCAGCGAACCCGTACGAGTCACAGCGCCCTTACCCGGCATCACGGCGGCTTCAATGGTCAGCAGATCGCCGCCCACTTCTGTCCACGCGAGACCCGTGACCTGGCCGACCTGGTTTTCCTTCGCTGCCAGACCGAAGTCGTACTTGCGCACGCCGAGGAAGGTATCGAGATTGGTACCGTCGACCTTCACAGCGCCTTCCGCCTTCTTCAGCAGAAGCATCTTCACGACCTTGCGGCAGATCTTCGAAATTTCACGCTCGAGCGAACGAACGCCCGCTTCACGCGTGTAGTAACGAATGATGTCGCGGATTGCAGTTTCCGTGACATCGACCTCGCCTTCCTTCAGGCCGTTGTTCTTCTTCTGCTTCGGCAACAGATAGCGTTGCGCGATGCTGACCTTCTCGTCTTCCGTGTAACCCGACAAACGGATCACTTCCATCCGGTCGAGCAACGGCGGCGGAATGTTCAGCGAGTTCGACGTCGCCACGAACATCACATCCGACAGATCGAAGTCGACTTCGACGTAGTGATCGGCGAACGTATGGTTCTGTTCCGGATCGAGTACTTCCAGCAATGCCGACGACGGATCGCCGCGGAAATCCTGGCCCATCTTGTCGACTTCGTCGAGCAGGAAGAGCGGATTGCGCACGCCGACCTTGGTCAGGCTTTGCAGAATCTTGCCTGGCATCGAACCGATGTAGGTCCGACGGTGGCCGCGAATTTCGGCCTCGTCACGCACGCCACCGAGTGCCATACGCACGAACTTGCGATTCGTTGCGCGTGCAATCGATTGGCCCAGCGACGTCTTACCGACACCCGGAGGCCCAACGAGGCAGAGGATCGGCGCTTTCACCTTATCCACGCGTTGTTGGACCGCAAGATATTCAAGAATGCGCTCTTTGACTTTCTCAAGACCGAAGTGGTCTTCGTCGAGCACGCGTTCCGCATTCGAGAGGTCATTGTTGACCTTGCTCTTCTTGCGCCACGGCAAGCCGATCAGCGTGTCGATGTAGTTGCGCACGACAGTGGCTTCCGCCGACATCGGTGACATCAGTTTGAGCTTCTTCAGCTCAGCATCAGCCTTCTTCTTGGCTTCCTTCGGCATGCGCGCTGCGGTGATGCGCTTCTCGAGTTCTTCGAGATCCGCACCTTCTTCGCCTTCGCCCAATTCCTTCTGGATCGCCTTGACCTGTTCGTTCAGGTAGTACTCGCGCTGGCTCTTCTCCATTTGGCGCTTCACGCGCCCACGGATGCGCTTTTCAACCTGCAGGATGTCGATCTCGGCTTCGAGCTGCGCGAGCAGATGCTCGAGGCGCTCGATGACCGGGAACATCTCGAGGATGTGTTGCTTCTGGTCGAGCTTCAGCGGCAGATGCGCTGCAATCGTGTCGGCCAGACGGCCGGCTTCGTCGATGCCCGAAAGCGAAGTCAGAATCTCCGGCGGGATCTTCTTGTTCAGCTTCACGTATTGGTCGAACTGCGACACGATCGCGCGGCGCAGCGCTTCAGTTTCAGCGCTGTCGGCGTGGTCGGGCTCGAGCGGCATGACTTCGCACGAAAACTGCGTTTCCTGCTCTTCGATCGAGAGCGTTTTCGCGCGCTGCAAGCCTTCGACAAGCACCTTCACGGTGCCGTCCGGCAGCTTCAGCATTTGCAGGATGTTAGCAATACACCCTACTTCGTACATGTCCTTTTCGGTCGGCTCATCTTTCGCAGCCGTCTTCTGGGCGACGAGCATGATGTGCTTGCCGCCTTCCATCGCTGCTTCGAGAGCCTTGATCGACTTCGGGCGGCCTACGAAGAGCGGAATCACCATGTGCGGGAAAACGACTACATCACGCAGCGGGAGCAGCGGGAGCGTAGTGCGTTCCGGCGGGAGGAGTTGGGTTCCTGACATTTCATTTCCCCATGAGTGGTATCAGTTCGTTCGATAGGTGAGGCCTGCAAAAACGATTACAAGGCCTCCGCGTGTGGGAAAAGTTCAGTGACTCCAAAGGAAACACAACCATCCTAACCCAAGATAAACAAAAAAGCCGTTCACGTTGCCATGAACGGCTTTTTTCGCAAAACCTTTAAAGCCGATCAATTCGAACCTGCGACCTTCGGCGCGTCTTCGTAGATCAGCAACGGTTTGCCGTCACCGTCGATCACGTTGTCGTCGATGATGACCTTGCTAACACCTTTCATCGCCGGCAACTCATACATCACGTCCAGCAAAGCCTGTTCCAGAATCGAGCGCAGACCGCGAGCACCCGTCTTGCGGCGAATCGCCTTACGCGCAACGGCTTGCAACGCACCCGGACGAATCTCGAGTTCGACGCGTTCCATATTGAACAGCTTGTGGTACTGCTTCACGAGCGCGTTCTTCGGTTCGACGAGAATCTTCATCAGGGCCGCTTCGTCGAGCTTGCCGAGCGTGGCGACCACCGGCAGACGGCCGATCAGTTCAGGAATCAGCCCGAACTTGATCAGATCTTCCGGTTCCACTTCGCGCAGCACTTCACCCGCGTCGCGGTCTTGCTTACTCTTGACGCTGGCGCCAAAGCCAATGCCCGTCTTTTCCGTACGGTCAACGATGACCTTTTCGAGGCCGTCGAATGCACCACCGCAAATGAACAGAATATTGGTGGTGTCGACCTGGATGAAGTCCTGGTTCGGATGCTTACGACCACCTTGCGGCGGCACCGACGCCATCGTGCCTTCAACCAGCTTCAGCAAGGCCTGCTGGACACCCTCGCCCGACACGTCGCGCGTGATGGAGGGGTTATCCGACTTGCGGCTGATCTTGTCGATTTCGTCGATGTAGACAATCCCGCGCTGGGCCTTGTCGACTTCGTAGTTGCAGTTCTGCAGGAGCTTCTGAATGATGTTCTCGACGTCCTCGCCGACATAGCCGGCTTCCGTCAGCGTCGTTGCATCGGCAATGACGAACGGGACGTTCAGAAGGCGCGCGAGCGTCTGCGCGAGCAGGGTCTTGCCGGAACCGGTCGGGCCGATCAGCAGGATGTTGCTCTTCGACAGCTCGATTTCATCCTTCTTGTCGAGGTGCTTGAGTCGCTTGTAGTGGTTGTAAACAGCCACTGCAAGGATCTTCTTCGCGCGTTCCTGCCCGATGACATACTGATCGAGAATCTCGCGGATTTCCTGCGGACTCGGCAAATCGGACTTGGACAAGCCCGCTTCAATGCCCGCGCCTGCAGCCTCATCACGGATGATTTCGTTGCACAGGTCGATACATTCATCGCAGATGAAGACCGACGGGCCTGCAATCAGCTTTTTGACTTCATGCTGGCTCTTGCCGCAAAACGAGCAATACAACAGCTTTTCGCTGTTAGAACCTTTTTTGTCCGCCATAGATGTGTGAGCCTCCGGACACTCGATTACATGATACGCCGTTTGCCCCTGCCTCGCAGTTGGGGCGAATGAGCAAAAGCAGTGACGGCGCTTGCCGCAGGCGTTTGGACGAATCTGATTATTTCACACCAAAAACGCGGTCGTTCTCACCCTCAAAAAAGGGCGAGAGCGCTCCGGATCATGGACGCTTGTGCAGCACCTGGTCGACCAGACCGTACGCCTGGGCGTCGTCGCCGGACATGAAATTGTCGCGGTCGGTGTCGCGTGCAATACGTTCGACCGGCTGACCGGTGTGATGCGCGAGCAGTTGATTAAGCCGCTCCTTCAAATACAGGATTTCACGCGCCTGGATCTCAATGTCCGACGCCTGGCCGCGCGCGCCACCCAACGGCTGGTGAATCATCACGCGCGCATTCGGCAAAGTGAAACGCTTGCCTTTCGCGCCAGCTGCTAGCAGGAACGCGCCCATGCTGGCGGCGAGCCCCATGCACAGCGTCGAAACGTCCGGCTTGATGAACTGCATCGTATCGTAGATCGCCATCCCGGCCGAAACCGAGCCACCCGGGCTGTTGATGTAAAAACTGATGTCCTTGTCCGGATTCTCGCTTTCCAGGAACAGCAACTGTGCCACGACGAGATTGGCGGTCTGGTCGTTCACTTCACCGACCAGAAACACCACCCGCTCCTTCAGCAGACGCGAGTAGATGTCATACGAGCGCTCGCCGCGGCCGCTCGTTTCCACGACGATCGGCACGAGTCCGAGCGCCTGCGCTTCGAGATCCCGCGACGACTGGGAGGTCAACGTGTCCAGCATTTGGGCGCGAAAGGTCATGCAATGGATCCTTGTCTGGGAATATTTATTCGATACCGGACAGGTGAGTGCGACGGCGCGGTATTCAAGTGCGCAAAAACCCGCGCAACGCGATCAACACGACGCTCCAGAAAAAAACGGCGTGCGGGCCGTCGCTCCGACAGCCGGCACGCCGTTGCAGCGACGCTTACGCTTGCGCCGTTGCGCTTGCCAGTTCTTCGAAGCTCACTTCCTTGTCCGTCACCTTGGCCTTGCCGAGGACGAAATCGACGACGTTAGCTTCCACGACGTACGCTTCCATTTCTGCAAGGCGCTGCTGGTTGGAATAATACCAGCGGACGACCTCCTTCGGGTCTTCGTAGCTTTTCGCGAAGTCGTCGACTTCGGCACGAATCTGCTCCGGCTTCGCTTGCAGGTTGTTGGCCTTGACCAACTCCGCCAGTACGAGGCCCAGCTTCACGCGGCGCTCAGCCTGTTCCTTGAACATTTCTGCCGGGATCGGCGCGTCGGCAGCGTTCGGCACGCCACGTTGCGTCAGGTCCTGACGCGCCATTTCGACGAGGCGCTGCTGGTCCTGTTCGACCAGTGCGTTCGGCACATCCAGTTCGGAAATCTTCAGCAGCGCGTCCATCACCTGGTTCTTGACGATGGATTGAGTGCGGCGCTTCGCTTCGCGCTCAAGGTTGTCCTTGATCTCAGCGCGCATCTTGACCAGATCGCCGTCTTCGATGCCGAGCGACTTCGCAAATTCACCGTCGATTTCCGGCAGATGCGGCCACTCGATCTTCTTCATTGTGATCGTGAACTGCGCCGTCTTGCCGGCGACTTCCTTGCCGTGATAGTCGGCCGGGAATGCCAGATCGAATTCCTTCGCCTCGTTGACCTTCAGGCCGAGCGCTGCCTTTTCGAATTCCGGCAGCATGCGGCCTTCGCCGAGCACGAATGCGAAATCGTCCGCGCTGCCACCTTGGAACGCTTCACCTTCGATCTTGCCGACGAAGTCGACCGTGACGCGGTCGCCGTCTTTGGCTGCGGTGTCCGTACCGCCGTCGCCGTGCTCACCTGCCTCGCCACGTGCGTGGAAATGCACGCGCTGTTTGCGCAGAATGTCCAGCGTGCGGTCGATTTCCGCTTCGCTGATGGTGGTCTTGGTGCGCTCGATTTCAGCCGTGGCGACGTCGCCCAGCTTGACTTCCGGGTACACCTCGAAGGTCGCGTCGAAAGCGTAGTCGTTTTCTGCCGCGTCGGTCTTCGGCGCGAAGCTCGGCTGGCCAGCCACGCGCAGGTTTTCAGCGCGGCTGATGTCGAAGAATTCCTTGCCGACCTTGTCGCTCAGCACTTCGGCTTCCACCTGGCCCGAATACTGTTGCGTGACCATCTTGAGCGGCACCTTGCCCGGGCGGAAACCCGGCATGCGCACGTTCTTCGCGAGTTGGCGGATACGCGAGTCCACTTCCTTCTGCACGGAATCCTTCGGCAGGGAAATCGTTACGCGGCGTTCCAGCTTGCCGAGGTTTTCAACAACGTTAGCCATGGCTTCAATCGTCCTAAAATTATTCGAGCGAATCAGTTATCTTCACGTGCCGCTTTTCGATGTCGCTTCGCATCGCGCGTCACATCAATTCAGCGCCTGCGCCGCGGGCTTGCAGATCACCGGCAGCACGGTTTGGGTCTAAAGAGCCGAATATTTTAGCAAACTATTCGCGCGCTTAGCCGGGATTCGATGTTTCGCGCCCGTTTTTGTGCGTTTTGGGGCCACTTTGAGGCTGCTTTTGGCTTGTTGGGGCCGGCTGCAGGCGTCTTTGCGGGGGGGGCACGCCCGGGGTCCGGCAGGTTCCGCGCGTTCGATGCCGGCTATGCGATTCGACATATTCAGCCGCACGCGGCATGCTGATAAGCTAGCGGACGCGTTCGGGCCCCTGCCCGCCTGCTCCGCCATCGCCTCGACTCCTACCATCAAGAGACACCATGCCGAACCCGTCGTCCGCGCCCGTCGTCGTCATTGCTCCCGATTCTTTTAAAGGTTCGCTTAGCGCCGAACAGGTGGCGCAAGCCATCGCAACCGGCGTGACGCGAGCACGGCCGGATGCCACTGTACGCATCTGCCCGATGGCCGATGGCGGCGAAGGCACACTCGACGCCATGCTCACCGGCGGGGGCGAGCGCCGCGTGCTTACCGTGCGCGGCGCCGCCGGGCCCGTGCGTGAAGCGGCCACGGGCCTCCTCGCCGACGGCAGCGCGATCGTCGAGACGGCCGAAATTGTCGGCATTACCGATCCGGTCGGCATGGGCGTGCCGGTCGAAGCACGCAGTTCACGCGGCATGGGCGAAGCGATTCGTGCGCTGCTCGATGCCAGCGTGCGGCGCTTTTTCGTCGCGCTAGGCGGCAGCAGCACCAATGACGGCGGTGCAGGTCTCCTCGCCGGCCTCGGCGTGAAGCTGTTCGATGCAGATGATAAGGAACTCGAGCCGACGCCGGAACAACTGGCCCGCGTCGCCCGTGTAGACGTGTCGCAACTCGATGCGCGGCTCGCCGATGCGTCGTTTGTCGGCATGTCGGACGTGGACAATCCGCTCACCGGCGAACACGGCGCCACTGCGGTCTTCGGGCCTCAGAAAGGGGTACAGCCCGGACAGATTGCGGGCGTCGACGCAGCCCTCGCCCGCTTCGCCGACCTGATCGAACCGGCGCTGCAGCGCACGGCGCGCAACCTGCCCGGCGCGGGTGCGGCCGGCGGCCTCGGTTTCGCGCTGCATATGCTCGGCGCGCAGTTCGAACCGGGCGCGGAAACGGTCGCGCGGCTGATAGGCCTCGATGCCGCGCTCGCCGGGGCAGACTGGCTGATCACTGGCGAAGGCCGCTCCGACGTGCAGACGCTGCACGGCAAGGCGCCGTTTATCGCCTGCGGCCACGCGAGCGCCTTGGGCGTGCCGGCCACACTGCTGTCGGGCGCGGTCGACTCCGCCGCGCTGCCGCGTCTCTCCGAGCATTTCAACGGCTGCTTCTCGCCGGCTCCCGGCCCGATCACGCTCGAGGTGGCGATCAGCGACGCGGCCAGACTACTCGCCAACGAAGCTGAGCAATTGACGCGCCTAAAGTACGGCATGCGTTGACCGGTGAGGCGGTTGCGGCAACAATCACAGCGCCACTTCCGCCTCCACTCAATCCCGGGACGACCATGAAGGCCTCCGCCAAAGCCGGACTCGAACAGTTTCTGACGTATCGCCTGCATGTCTTGAACAAGCTTGCCGAGCGCGGCATCGGCGAGCGCTACCAGGAAAAGCTCGGCGTGACCGTGCCGGAGGCGCGCGTGATTGCGTCGGTGGGGTCGTTCGGGCCGTTCTCGATCATGGATCTGGCGCGGCACGCGAACCTCGACAAAAGCCAGGCGAGCCGCGCGGCTGAAGCGCTCATCAAACAGGGGCTCGTGCAGCGCGAGGCAAGCGAAGAAGACGGACGCGTCGTGCTGATTTCCCTGACGCCCGCAGGACGCGAGCTTTACCGGAAGGTCATGCCGATCGCCCGCAAGTGGAATGCCGATCTATTCGATTGCCTCAGTGAGGATGAGAAAGCGGTGCTGGGCGCCACGCTCGACAAAATTATCGAAAGCGTGCAGGCGCGCACTGAGTGATAGCGTGGTAGTGCACGACAAAACCCGCCTGATTCACCGGGTGTTTTGAGGCGCTCACAGTCCTGCCGTCGAAGTCGATATTGAGCAGATTCGATGCGCAAACCTCGGCGTTTCGAGGATCAGCGGATCTGGTTGTGCGGACAACCAGTTTGAAGACTGTTACTTCGAACCGAATACAACCTCCTGTACGACTGCCCACGCGGCAAGATGCCCCAAAGGGCTGCCACCACCACTCACGGCGATATGCACGTCCCCAACGCCATCAAGCAAAAAACCCCGCCAGTCATCGACTGGCGGGGTTTTCACAAATACGTGGTGCGAGGAAGGGGACTCGAACCCCTACACCATTGCTGGCGTCAGGACCTAAACCTGGTGCGTCTACCAATTTCGCCATCCTCGCAGCCGGGCGAAACGTTTGCACGCCGCGTCCGATGTCTGGCTAGCCCACGTCCGCGCCCTGCCGGCCAAGCTGGCCTGGACGCGTCCGAAAGCGTAAGCGCGAGATTCTAACCGATAGATTTGCGCTTGTCTGCATTTGCCCGACGTAGGTCGATGCTACAATTTTTGGCTAACGTACGCACGGCACACGCGCCGTGCCGTCCCTGCTTCAAGCTCCCCACACTCCATTCAAGTGAATTTCGACGAATATTGCCAGCAGAAGGCGGCGCCCCCCGGCTCGAGCAGCTACTACGCGCTCCGTCAGGCGCCCGCGGGACGCCAGCCGCTCCTGACCGCCCTGTTCGCGCTGCGCCGCGAATTCGAGGAAACGGTGAAGGAAACCAGCGATCCGGCCATTGGCCGCACCAAGCTCGCCTGGTGGCAGAACGAAACTGCTGCGCTGGCCGCGGGAACGCCCTCGCATCCGGTCTCGAAGGCGCTGGCTGCCCACCTCGGTAGTGGCGTCGAGGCTGAATATTCGGCGTTGCAAACGCTGCTGGCGGGTTTCGAAATGGACCTTGATCAGGCCCGCTACCTCGACTACCCGAATCTGCGCCGCTATCTGCATGGCGTCGGCGGTACGTTTGCCACGCTAGTCGCACGCGCCACCGCGCAAAATCCGGCCGAAGCCGCGGCTTGGGCCGCACCGCTCGGTCACGCGCTGATGCTGGCCCAGCTCGTCGCCGAACTCGGCAACGACGCGCGGCATGGGCGCATCTATATTCCGATCGACGAGATGCAACGCTTCAACGTCACCGCGGCTGACCTGATCAATCGCAAATACAGCGACGCGTTCACCGAACTGATGCGCTTTCAGACGAGTCGCGCCCGTGATGCCATCCGCACCGCGCTCGCCGCGTTGCCGGCCGGCGAGCGGCGCACGCAGCGCACCTTGCGGGCGCAAGCCGCGCTCGCGCTGGCGCTACTGGATGAGATTGAGCGGGACGGCTACCACGTGCTGCATCAGCGTATCGCACTGACGCCGATCCGCAAGCTCTGGATCGCGTGGCGCGGCGCGCGCCAAAGCTAGACGGCAGTCCGCTTCGCGGTGCGGCGCCATCCGCCAGTCAAATACGCGGGGCGTGCACGGCGCATCGGTCACACACGCAACAGAGGCACCGGCTCGAAGCGCTGTTGCAGGACAGTCGTGGCATCGAGTCCCCACCACGGTCCGAGGACCGTGGCATAGAGCTGGCGGAAATCAACGCCCACCGGCAAGTTGCCACCCCCGTCCAGTTGCGTCAAAACCGGGGGCGCGCCATACAAGCCGCCGCGCACCCGTCCACCCATGACGAAGTGCGGCGCGACCGTACCGTGATCGGTGCCGTTGCTCTGGTTCTCGCGCGGCCGACGGCCGAACTCTGCGTAGGTCATCACCAGCGTATTGTCCCAGCGCCCGAGCTCGACAAGCGCCGACTTCATCGATGCAAACCCCTCCGCGAGCTGCTTGAGCAGCGCGGCCTGCTGACCGGGCTGATTCTGATGAGTATCGAAGCCGTTCAGCGTCAGCCGGATCACGGCCACCCCCTGCCCGTTCAGCGGCCGGCCCTGCAGCGTGTCCCCTGCGGCGAGCACCTGCATCGCGGTCTTGATCGAGGCGCCGAACGCACCCGCGGGAAAAGCCGTCTTCAAAGGGAATTGCCCTTCGCAGGGACGCAGACGGTCGGCGGCCTTCACGATGTCGTTCTCGACGTCGAGAATATGCGCCAGTTCGGGATTGCGTTCGTGCAGCGACACCGGCGTCGCGAGCCGCGATGCCTTGACGAACTGCGCCGGGTTCACCAGCGCAATCGCTCGCGCGCCGTTGGCGAGCGGCCCCATCTCGGCGCTGCCGATCACCACGCCATCCGCGACGAAACCCGGCGGCACCGCGTGCTGAGCGAACGCCCGTGTCAGCCATCCTTCGCGCAGATATTGATCCGAGCGCGAGGCGGTGTCCCAGATCTCGATCGAACGGAAATGCGACAGATTCGGTTGCGCATAACTGACGCCCTGCACGATCGCCAGTTGCTGGCTCTGCCACAGAGGCATCAGCGGCTGCAGCGCGGGGTGCAAGGCGGTGCGCTCATCTATCTGGATCACCAGTTCGCGCTTGATGCCGATGTTCTTGCGTAACTGGTAGTAAGTGGGATCGGCGTACGGAATCACCGTGTTCAGGCCGTCGTTGCCGCCCTTCAACTCCACGAGGATCAGGAGATTGCCATAGCCGCCGCGCGCGAGCGCTGCGCCGTCGGCCTGGCCCGGCGCCTGCGCGCCGAACGCCCGCGGCAACCAGAGGGCGGCGCTTGCCGCAGCGGTCATCGAAAGAAAGTCGCGCCGTTTCATGCTGCACCTCGTTCGGTTGTGGTGGCGCCAGGTACACCGCCCGGCTCGCGCCGCTTCGGTTCACCACGCATGCCACTTATTTCAGCTGAAAAGCCGGGTCCATCAACAGCGCCTCCAGGTACGCGCTGGCGGTCGAATCGGTTTCGATCGCGTCGACCGGTGCAAGCGGCAGCACCGCGTGCTGCAACTGCAGCTCCGCCGACAACCCCGCCTTTGCGGAGGGCGTGGTGTCGTACTGGGCCAGCCAGGTGTCGATATCGAAGCGTACTCCGCCCTGACCCACTCGCGCCATGGCACGCCGCACCATCGCCGCACCTTTCGGGTTCTGGCTCATGCCATTTTGCGCGTGATGCGCAGCGGCGGCCTCGGTGGCGCGAAATAGCTGCTCGACGAACTGCTTGCGGGCGAGCAGCGTCGAGCTATTGATCCACGTCTGACCACCCGGCCAGCCCTTGACGTTGGGGGGATAGAACAGGTTTTCGCCCAAGGTGCGAATTTCGCCGGCGAACGGCGCTGTGTTGTCATAACCGATATCGAACTCGCGCAGCGTACCCACCACGAACTCAGCCGGCGACTTCACCAGCATGCCGCGATTGCTGTCGTCCCAGAACGCGTCGCTCAGGAAGATACCGCGCAACGCGACTTTGATGTCGTAGTGACTCGCACGAAAACGCGCCGCGATAGGCGCGACCTGAGCCGGGTCAGGCGTATCGGATAAGAACTCGCGCCATAGCTTGGTCGTGACGAAGGTGGCTGTCTCCGGCCGGGCTAGCAGAATGTCGAGCACCTGATCGCCGTCGAACGGCCCGCCCTGACCGAGCACCGTCTTGACGCCATCGTCGTGCAGGTTGGCGCGCCATACATAGCCTTGGGTATCCGGGTCGAGGGTCCAGCCGGTATAAGCGCGCGCGGCCTCCGACACGTCCTGCTGCGAGTAGTGGCCCTCGCCGAGCGTGAACAGCTCCATCACCTCGCGGGCGAAGTTCTCGTTGGGCTTGCCCTTGCGGCTGCCGGCGCCATCCAGGTATTGCAGCATGGCCGGGTCTTTCGCAACGTCGTGCAGCAGTTCGCCAAAATTGCCCAGCGCATCACGGCGAAACAACATGTTTTGTTGCCCCATGAGTTGCGGATAGCCGACCTTGTCCTGCCCAGAAGTAAAGTGGTTGTGCCAGAAGAGCGTCATGCGCTCGGTCAGCGGCGACGGCGTGGTCAACATCTCGCGGACCCACCATGCGCGCAGCTCTTCGTAACGCTGGCCGCGCATACGTTGCTCGGCCTGACGCTGATCCTGGGTCCAGACCTTGCGCTCGTCGCGCGTCGGGACCGGCTCCAGCACCCACGCAGGCAGGGGCGTCGAGGCTTCCGTATGTGCAGCGGCCAGCACCTTGTCGACCGCCTGCTCGCGCGTGAGGCCCACATACTGGACGACCTCGGCGTTGTCCGGCGCAAAGCCCACCCGGGTCAGGAAAAAGCGTGCGTCATCGCCGTCGAGCATGGTCTCAGTCGAATCATCCCCAGCCACCGCCGCTGCATGATGTTTCGCGCGCTGGCTATGAAGCGTGCCGTCCTGGGCCAGGGCCGGCAGCGCGCACACGAGCGTTGCAGCTGCCGCGGCAGCGAGCAACGGCGCCGACATGCCGCGAGTCCACCTGAACAGCGTTTTCATTGTCAGTCGTCCGTGGTCGGGTGACGGTGGCGCAAAGGCATCCGCGTTTCGTACGGTTGTCCCCTCTGGCGACTCAACGGCAGATCAAGCAGGAAAGTTGACGGGCGAAGTGCAACGAAATTTTTCACGCACATCGCGGCATACGGCGACGGGTGTTGGGCGTGGGCGCTCTAGCGCTTGTACAACTCGCGCACGGCGTCTTCGATATGCTGGCGCAACAGACGCCGTTCTTCCGGTGTCATGTGACCGTCGCGGCGACGCTGATCGAGATCGGGGGGAACTGCAGTGCGCATCATGGCGTCTGATGCAGGGTGGTCGTCAGTAGGAGTATGCGGCTGGTGGGACGATTTGGAGCCTCGAGAACGAGGCACGTGTGCGTTCGATGCCCGTTCTTCGGAGGACTGGGCATGGGCGAGCGTAGGGCCGAATGTGCCCGTGAGGCTGCCGGCCACTGCCAGCGCAATCACGCTTAGGCGCAGATTCGGCCAAACCCCTCCCTTCATCTTGTTCCCTTCGTGGTGCGGCAACCGGCTACCCTAAATGCGTGTACAAACCCCGGAAAGAAGCCGGGAGCGAGAATTTTATTCGAGTGAAGTATCCACCGAACAGCCGCATTCAGTAAAGCAGTCTACCTGCCACCGCTTTACGTCGTGCCACAGTGCGGGTAAATTTTGTAACTGACTGTAACCCGCGAATTGATGCAAACTCGCACCACTTTGTAATCGCGCTAAGATGCCGACCATGGAAACCAAAAACCCTTCGAAAATCCTCGTCGTCGATGACGATCCGCGTCTGCGCGATCTTCTGCGCCGCTACCTTGGCGAACAGGGCTTCAACGTCTACGTCGCCGAAAACGCGCCGTCAATGAACAAGCTCTGGGTGCGTGAACGTTTCGACCTGCTGGTGCTCGACCTGATGCTGCCGGGTGAAGACGGGCTGTCGATCTGTCGCCGCCTGCGCGGCAGCAACGACCGCACGCCAATCATCATGCTCACGGCCAAGGGTGAGGATGTAGACCGTATCGTCGGCCTCGAGATGGGCGCTGACGACTATCTGCCCAAGCCGTTCAACCCGCGCGAGCTGGTGGCACGGATTCACGCGGTGCTGCGCCGTCAGTCGCCATCCGAGCTGCCGGGTGCGCCGTCCGAGACCACCGAGGTCTTCGAGTTCGGCGAATTCGCGCTCAACCTCGCCACCCGCACGCTGACCAAGGCAGGCCAGGAAATCCCGCTGACCACCGGCGAGTTCTCCGTGCTGAAGGTGTTTGCCCGCCATCCGCGCCAGCCGCTGTCGCGCGAGAAGCTCATGGAACTGGCGCGTGGCCGCGAATACGAAGTGTTCGACCGCAGCCTCGACGTGCAGATCTCGCGTCTGCGCAAGCTGATCGAACCCGATCCGGGCAGCCCGCGATTCATCCAGACCGTCTGGGGTCTTGGCTACGTGTTCATTCCCGACGGCGCAGCCTGAGCTTGTTCGCGCTTTCCGTTTCTGTTTTCAGATAAGAAGGGCCCATGCGGATCGACCGGCGCCTCCTGACGCTCGCGTTCGGCGGCCTTTTCTGGCGGACCTTTCTGTTGATCGCGCTTTTGATCGCAGTCAGTCTCGCCGCCTGGTTCCAGAGCTTCCGGGTGATCGAGCGCGAGCCGCGCGCGCAGCGCGTGGCGCTGCAGCTCGTCGCCATCGTGAAGCTCACGCGTACCGCACTCCTCTATTCCGATCCCGATCTGCGGCGTGCGTTGCTGCAGGACCTGGAGAGCAATGAAGGGGTGCGCGTGTATCCGCGCGAAACCACCGACAAGTACAAGCTGCAACCGGACGAGTCGCTCAACCGGTTGATCGAACACGACATCCGCGGACGGCTTGGCGACGACACGGTGATCGCGCAGTCGGTCAATGACATCCCCGGCGTGTGGATCAGCTTCAAGATCGACGATGACGACTATTGGGTGGCGCTCGACCGCGATCAACTCGATAACGCCACGGGCCTGCAATGGGCCGGCTGGGGGGTGTTCGCGCTCGCGCTCTCGCTGTTCGGCGCGGCCTTCATCACCAGTTTGGTGAACCGGCCCTTCGCGCGGCTCGCCATGGCGGCACGCAAGGTGGGCTCCGGGCAATCACCCGAACCGTTACCCGAGCGTGGCATGGGCGTGGCTGCCGAAACCAACCGCAGCTTCAACCAGATGGTCCAGGACCTCGAACAGCTCGAGGCCGACCGCGCGCTGATGCTGGCTGGTATCTCGCACGATCTGCGCACCCCGCTCGCCCGCTTGCGGCTCGAAACGGAAATGAGCCCGTCCGATCAGACCACCAAGGACGCGATGGTCGACGACATCGAGCAGATGGACATGATCATCGGCCGGTTCCTGGATTACGCGCGGCCGGTGCAAAGAGTCCCGGAACCTGTCGACCTTTCCGTGATCGCACAAGAGCTGGCGGCGCGCATGTCGTCCGAAGACGGCATGCGGCTGATCACGCGTCTCGCGCCCTCAGCGGTGATCGAGGCCGACGAAACCGATATGCGCCGCGTCATCGGCAACCTGCTCGAGAACGCTCGCAAGTATGGGCTGAGCGAAGGTGATGGCATTCCGCACGTGATCCTCGAGACGCGCGTATCCCATGCGCGCGTCGAACTGTCCGTGGTCGACGAAGGGCCAGGCATTCCGGAAGACCAGTTGGCGCTCGTGACCCGGCCGTTCTACCGGGTGGATACGGCGCGCACCCAGGCCAACGGCACCGGCCTCGGCATGGCGATCGTACAACGCCTCGTCGGACGCTATCGGGGCGGTCTGCGCCTGCGCAACCGTACCCCCGGGCCGGGACTCGAAGTCACGATCGAGTTTCCGCTCGCCAAGGGTGCTTAAAGCGCCACCTGCGTCACCTGCGTCACCAGGTCGCATGCTGCGGCGCACGACCCTCTTCACCTTCCGCGCAACGCCCTTGCCATGAAAGCGTCGGAAAGGGTGACATTTGAATCAACTATCAGCGCAGTGAAGAAAAACTATCCGCTTTGTTAGTTAAAAACTATTGCTGCGATGCATCAATAGAGTTATAATTAGCTGTGTGTAACGTATTCGTTACAGCGAGCAGGTAGCTTGAACAGGCTGTTTTTCCAACTCATTGGCAACCTTTCACAGGAGTATTCCGCATGAAAACCGTTGGCGACAAACTCGAAGCTTTCACCGTCACCGCAGCCAAGCCGGGCTTCAACAATCACGAAGAAAATGGCGTGTCGGCGTTCGAGGAAATCACCGAACAGTCGTTCCCGGGCAAGTGGAAGATCATTTACTTCTACCCGAAGGACTTCACTTTTGTGTGCCCGACGGAAATCGTCGAATTTGGCAAGCTGGCGAACGACTTCGCAGAGCGTGACGCTATCCTGCTGGGCGGCAGCGTGGATAACGAATTCGTGAAGCTGGCATGGCGCCGTGAGCACAAGGACCTGAGCAAGCTGAACCACTACGCGTTCGGCGACGTCAAGGGCGAGCTGATCGACCAACTGGGCGTGCGCGACAAGGAAGCTGGTGTGGCACTGCGCGCAACGTTCGTCGTCGACCCGGACAACACGATCCAGCACGTTTCGGTGAACAACCTGAACGTCGGCCGTAACCCGGAAGAAGTGCTGCGTATTCTGGACGGTCTGCAAACGGACGAACTGTGCCCGTGCAACCGTGCAGTTGGCGGCGCAACGCTGTAAGCATTGCAGTCGGAAGCCCGCTAAGCTTGAAAGAGCCTGCGGGCTTTTTTATCGGCAACCTGATAGGAGATATCAATGGAATTCTTGTCTGCGATTAAAGCGCTTGTTCCTGATTACGCTAAAGACATTCGTTTGAATCTGGACGGCACGATTGCGCGCTCGTCGCTGGAAGGCACGGATGCGGTGGGTGTTGCGCTGGCGGCAGCGTTTGCTGCGAAGAGCCCGGTGATTGTCGATGCGATTCGCAATGCGGGCGTGTTATCCCCTGAGGAAGTCAATGGCGCGCTGACGGCTGCTGCCTTGATGGGGATGAACAATGTCTGGTATCCGTATGTGGAGATGACTGACAATGCGGATCTGAAATCGCAGCCGGCTGGTTTGCGGATGAATGCTTATGCTTCGCATGGTGGCGTGGATAAGCGGCGGTTTGAGATGTATGCGCTGGCGGCTTCTATTATTGGTAAGTGCCATTTTTGTGTTAAATCGCACTTTGATACGCTCGTTGCTGAGGGGATGAGTTCCACTCAGCTGCGGGATGTGGGGCGGATTGCTTCGGTTGTTAATGCTGCGGCGCAGGTTATTGTGGCTGAAGGGAAGTAATTCGGTCTTTCACTTTAAGTGGGACGCTACGCGGTTTTTTTGTGTGGCGTCTTTCATTTTTATCTGGCTTTTTTGCCGGTGCGGCGCTTTTTGGTTGTCTGCTTATGGTGTTGGCCTCTCCTTGTTTTGATATCGGTCTGGCTGTTTTGCCTGCGGCGCCTCGTTTATTGGTGGTTTGCCTGCGGCGTTGGACTTTCCTTGATTTGATATTGGTCTATTAGCTTCGCCCCTGTGCGGGGCGGCACTCACTTTCTTTGCCGCCGCCGCGGTGTGTGTCAAGGTAGTTGTCGCGTGAACCGCTATGCTGCGTGTTTGTACATTTCGGCCGAGGCCCGGGTTCGCTCCGGATTCAGATAG
>NZ_JBNDMQ010000036.1:0-92577 GCF_050436665.1 Paraburkholderia sp. EB58
GGCCGTCCGAGTGTTCGGGCCATGGCCCGAACACTCGAACCCTGCTGCTTCATGCTTGCAATCGTCATGCGTTCTTCAGGCTGCAATTGTTGGTAGGTTCTTTTTTGCATGTGCGCACCTTACACGAGGAAGGTGTTGCACTTCAAATTTGATCGCGCCCCGGCTCTGATGGTCCACTTTTCGGTGATAAGCTGGGAAAATTAACGACGTGTTGACACGCATCACGGCCTCTGCGCGAGCGGGAACCCGCGCCGCACCACCTCCTCAATTACCGGCCTTTCTGCAGGTCGAAATCGAAGACCTAGCTAATTCGCTCGTCGCTGAAGTGGCGTAAGACACTTGGCCCCGCAAGCTCTGCTACCGCGAGGCGGATTGCATCGATTGACGCACGCGCCGCTGGAGAGGGCGTCCCTTCTGCTCGCGTCGTCAAACCGATGTCGCGCCCCGTGTTATGGAACCGAACATCCAGCACGACGAGTTGACCCGACTCGCACTCGTAATGCAATTGTTGCGCCGACACCGCAGCCACCATGTCGGTACGTAGCAGCAGTCCGCGAATCACCGCGAGATCCGCCGTTTCGACCGTTGGCATGGGCGACTTGAGTTTGGCCCGCCGAAACTGGGAATCGAAAAGAGCGCGTGCCGGTGCGTTGTTGCGCGGCAAAATCCACTGAGCGTGGCGCAGATCCGCGATTGTGAGCCCTCGCGCGTTGGCAAGCGGGTGGTCGCGGCGAGCTAGCGCGACCATGTCTTCGGTCATCAACCGCTCATTCTGCAGGCCGCTCCCGGGCTCGTTGTCACGCAAGGCCCCGAGGATGAAATCGATATCGCCGGCACGCAACCTCGCAACGAGCGTTTCGTAGGCACTCTCGTCAGTCACCACACGCACGCCGGGATGCCGCGTAGTGAGGCGCGCAATCGCGTTGGGAAGGATGAGCGTCCGGCCGAGCGGCAGCGCGCCCACCGTCACCGCGCCCTGGATATTGCCGTGCAGCTCGGCGATATCGTCCGGGACATGACGCAACTCGTTCAATGCTCGTCCTACATGCAGCAGGAAGGTTTCGCCCTCGGTGGTCAGCAGAATGCCGCGCGGGCTTCGATGGAACAGGCGCAAACCCGACCCGCTCTCAAGCACCCGGATCGCGCTGCTCACCGCTGGCTGGCTAATTCCGAACGCGTTTGCCGCGGTTGGCATGTGACGATGGCGCGCCAGCGCGACGAATATCTGCAGCCGCCGTGTGTTCAGGAGATAGGGCGGCAACGTACCTTCCGCAGGAGTACGACGGCGCGCCTGCCTCGCGGCGCTCCATAGAGCCAGCGCCTCGATCTCGGCAAAGATGCGTTCACAGCGTTTGAGTACCGCGCGCCCTGTTGGTGTGGGCAACATGCCGGACGGTTTGCGCTCGAACAGCAGTTCGCCGAGAGCCGTCTCGAGTTCCTTCACCGATCGCGTCACGGCGGACTGCGCACGAAAGAGCTCGGCAGCAGCACGTGTCGCACTACCGGTGTCAGCAACCAGCTTGAACGCACGCAGATGCGCCAGGTTGAGAAGTTCGTTATTGCTCACGGTGACCTGCCCTAGATTGCGAGTTCGTTCTTTTGCCATCTGATCTGTTTATGACCTGAAGATCGTACCGTCTTCGAGCCACGCATCCGCCGAAGCTTCGGCATGCCAACGGAACCTTACACCGTGCGGATTCCAGCAGGATACTCTGCCCGACAGCAAACGCAAAACCGCCTTGAATCGGCACCTTTTTGCGCATCGTGACTGGTTAACCCCAACTTTCGACTAGCTCCCTGTTTTCTATATCCTGGTTCCCGAACCGATCCGGTTCCTTGATCGTCCGGCGCCGGTGACGTATCGAATACAGCATGAGCCTTGCCAAAGACGTTAAGTCCGCGAAAAAGGCTTGGCCATGCGCGCGCTGCGTTTTTATATGAATGACTTGAGGAGACTAAACATGGGTGGCAACTTCAGCGTGAGCGGTAACGACGTCAACAACAGTTCCACGTCGGACGCTTCAGACAAGTCAGATCTAAAGGCAACGCTTCGCGCCGGCGCGGTTGGCGGTGTGACCGGCGCGGTATGTATCTGGATTTACGAGGCGTTGATCTGGGTTGGAGTGCAACACCTGATGCCGCTGGCGGGCATTCCGCGCAATGCCACCGGGCTGGTTTTCGGCAAAGCCTTTCAGGAGGCGCTCGGCATATGGGCCTATTTGCTGGGCACCGCCATTCACTTTATGTTCGCGATTGGCTGGGGGGTCCTGTTTGCGGCGATCTGGCCGTATTTCCGCCGGCGCGGGTATGAAGCGACTTTCATCGCCCTGTTTTACGCGATCATTGCCTGGGTCGCGATGCATGTGGCGATCATGATCGCCGGAGACAATCCCCCCAACTACTACGATCCCGCCGTGATCATTGGCGGCTTCATGTCCCACTTCTGCTTCACCATCCCTCTCGCCCTGACCGTGAAGAGAATGCTCGCATCGAAGCCAGGCGTGTGATCCAGCAAGGCTTGATCTGAAGCTTTAAATAAAAATAACATGAGGCATAAAATGAATCTAAAACGAATAGCAGTACTTATTGTTGTCGCATTGGAACTGAGGCTGGCCGGTCAAGCGCATGCACAGTCGTCCGTCACGTGGTACGGCATACTGGACGAATTCGTGGGCTACCAGTCGACGAAGGTCGCTGGCAAGAGTACGACTCTGGTTGCCCTCGGAAACAATGGGGAACTCACCAGCCGCTGGGGGATACGTGGGTCAGAAGACCTTGGCGGCGGATACCACGCGATCTTCGACCTGGAGAGCGGTTTCGATCCGGGTACGGGCGCCGTACAGAACGCCTACCGGTTCTTCGACAGGCAGGCGTGGGTCGGTGTCGCAGCGCCTCACGGTGAAGTGAGGCTCGGCCGTCAAAACACGCCCATGTTCGCCTGGAGCGGCAATCTGGACGCGTTCAGCGCCGCAACCTACGGCTCCGGCTATAACAACTTTGCCAACTGGCTGGGCCGCGTCGATAACGATATTGCGTACATCTCCCCTAAACTCTACGGCACCCAGGTCGAACTTCACTATTCGGTTGGAGGGCAAGTGGGGACCCAGGCTGGAAATGCGGTCTACCAGGCCGGTGTTCAGTCAAACATTGGACCGGCTTATCTCGCGTTGGCTTATCTGAACGCAGCCAACCCCACGAATAGCGCCCGTGTTCAGGAAATCATGGCGGGCGCCAATTACGACTATGGTTGGGGAAGGCTCTATTTCGGCTTCTTCAGGGCCAATGACATCATCTCCGCGACGACCGGAAACGCCCTGGCTAATCCCGCCGGGAAATACAATCCGGCGACGGGGGTGGTTGGCAACGTAGCAGGCAATTACCACAACACCTACTCATTCTCCGCTGATTACCGCTTCAGCCCGTTCCTGAGCGTGGGTGCAGGATACGCGTTCATCACCGATAGTTCGTCGCTGAACAACACGGCGCGCGAGTTCAGCGCCATTGTCAACTACGATCTCTCAAAGGCGACACGACTTTACGCCGTCGTGTCGAGGCTGAACAACTCCAACACGGCACAGTACAAGATGACGGGCGCCAGCATCACAACCGGCGCGTTCCTGACACCTGATACCGGCCAGAGCGAAGCTGGCACACAGATTGGCATTCGCCACCTGGTCTGAACAAACGTACGCGGCCCGGATAACGAAGATCGTTATCCGGGCGGCAAGATGCTTAGTGTGAGTGTACGACTGTTGCCGTGCAGACGAACTACGGCTTCGAAACTCTCGGCGCAAGGGTGCCGGTCACGCCGGCTCCATCCCATGATCGAACTTGGCACGCGCAGCTGTAGGCGAGGCCAGAAAGGCAAGCAACGCCTTCGCGGTTTCACGCCGCTCGGACACCGCACATACCGCAGCCGAGAAGATCGTAACGATCTGGATTTCAGCCGGCAAAGGACCAATGACATCGATGCCCGGCAAATGCATCAACTCGCTCAGCTGCTGAAACCCTAGCTCGACCTCGCCGCGCGCGATCAGCGTGCCAACCGGCACGCCGGCTGGCGCCTGCACGATGCGCGGCGCGATGGTTTCAGCGATCCTCCACCGCTCGAACAAGCGAATCAGGTGCGTACCGCTGGGCCCCGTCGAATAGCCGATGCTACGCGCAGCCAGGATGGCCTCGCGCAGCGCCGCTTCAGTGCCGATCTCCGGACGCGGCGCTCCGGCGGCGACCGCTATCGCCACCCCGGAACGCGCCAGGTCGACCCGGCTGCCCGGCACGATGCGGCCGTCTGCCATGAGCCCGTCAATCGCGTCGGATCCGAGCACGACGATATCGAAGCGCTCTCCTTCCTGCACGCGCCGAACCGCCGCGATACCGCCGACCGACTCGATGGTTACGTGCTGCCCCACACGCCGCTCGTATTCCTCGACCAACCTGGCTAGCAGCGTACGCGTTGCCATCGAAGAGATGCCGGTTACCGGTTGACTCATGGTTTCTTTCACGGCCATGGTGACTGCCCTTCTTCAATCGATATAGCGCAATCCAGCTTGCCGCAACGGTTCGCGCATGCTGTACATATCGAGGCCAAGCACGCCTGAAGCGAGCTTTGCCCGCTTCTCGCCCTCGAAAGCCTCGCGCGCAGAGGCCTTGTCCAGAACCTTCTGTGCTTGGGCAGCGGGCACTGCGACCACGCCGTCGTCGTCTGCTACGATGACGTCGCCCGGATTCACCAAGGCCCCGGCACAAACCACCGGGATGTTCACGGAACCTAGCGTCGCCTTGACTGTGCCTTTGGCGGAAACGGCTTTGCTCCACGCAGGAAACTTCATCTCTGTCAGCACCTGCACATCGCGCACACCGCCATCGATAATCAGCCCTCGAGCACCGCGGGCCTGGAAGCTCGTCGCGAGCAGGTCGCCGAAGTAGCCATCGGTGCAGTCCGTCGTCACGGCAGCCACGACGATGTCGCCTGGCCGGATCTGCTCCGCTGCAACATGCAGCATCCAGTTATCTCCCGGCTGCAGCAGGACCGTCACGACCGTGCCGCCAGTCCGCGCGCCGACATAGATCGGGCGCATATAGGGCTTCATCAGACCGGTACGGCCCATGGCCTCATGCACGGTCGCCGTTCCGAGCTCACCGAGCTTGGTGGCAACGTCGCCGTCCGCACGTTGAATGTTGCGATACACCACGCCTAGTTCATACATGATTAGCGCTCCTTTCTTTTAAGCGCTGCATCGAGCCGCGGATACACGCGCCGCGCGTTACCCTCGTAGATCTTGTACCGGTCATCGGCATCGATGTGCGCGGCCTCGACATAGCGCTTCGTGTCGTCGAAATAGTGACCCGTCTCCGGATCGATGCCACGCACGGCGCCGATCATTTCGCTGGCAAACAGGATGTTGTCTATGGGAATCACTCGGGTGAGCAGATCGATCCCCGGCTGATGGTAGACACAGGTGTCGAAGAAAACGTTGTTCAGCATATGATCCTTCAGCAACGGCTTCTTCATCTCCTGAGCGAGCCCGCGGAAACGGCCCCAATGATACGGCACTGCGCCGCCACCGTGAGGAATCACAAAGCGCAGCGTGGGGAAATCATGGAACAGGTCCGACGTGAGGCACTGCATGAAGGCAGTCGTATCAGCGTTCAGATAGTGCGCGCCGGTGGTATGGAAGCACGCGTTACAGCTGGTGCTCACATGGATCATGGCAGGGATGTCGTACTCCACCATCTTTTCGTAGATCGGATACCAGTATCGGTCCGACAGTGGCGGGCTGGCCCAGTGACCGCCCGACGGATCCGGATTGAGATTGATCGCAACGTTGCCGTACTGCTCGACGCACTTGACCAGTTCGGGGATGCACGTAGCGGTGTCCACACCGGGGCTTTGCGGCAACATGGCCGCCGGAATGAAATGATCTGGAAAAAGCTGGCTCACGCGATAACACAGCTCGTTGCAGATCGCCGCCCACGTACTGGAGACCCCGAAGTCACCGATGTGATGCGCCATGAAGCTCGCGCGCGGACTGAAGATGGTCAGGTCGAGACCACGCTCCCGCATTAGCCGCAACTGGTTGCCTTCAATCGATTCGCGCAACTCGTCGTCGCTGATCTGCAGTTCGGACACCTTCGGCATCTCGGACGGATTTTTGATGCCCGCCATCTGGCGGTTGCGCCATGCCTCCAACGCCTTCGGCGCGGTGGTGTAATGGCCATGAATGTCGATAATCATCGTCGCTCCAAAAAAATGGGTTCGATTCCTGGCGCAGGGCTACGCGTTCCGCGCGTGCCGTCCACGCCGAGCTTACTAATGTGCTGTCGTCGGCTGCGCAGCCACCTCGCCGACGCGCGTGCGCTGGGCCAGTAGGATGGCGATCGCCGCCAGCGTTGCAGGAATCGCCAGCATCGCCAGAATCGCGCCGAATTGCCATCCGAGCCCGAGCAGCGCTCCGCCGATCGCAGATCCAAAGATGCTGCCGAAGCGTCCCACGCCGAGCATCCAGCTGACGCCCGTTGCACGCGCAACCGTCGGATAGCGGCCGGGCGCAAACGCATTCAAGCCCGTCTGTGCGCCGCTCATGCAGAAGCCCGCGGCGAACACCAGCAAGGTGAGCGACGAAGACAACGCACCGATCCATCCGAGCGCCAGCACGCACAGCGCGCCACCCACGTAAGCAGCACTGATCACCGGTGCCGGCCGGACCTTATCCATGAACCAACCGACGAGAATCGCGCCAACCGTCCCGCCGATCTGGAACATGGCTGTCACGTTGGCTGCCGTGCTGACCGTTAGTCCGGCGTCCTTCATCAGCGTAGGCAGCCAGCCGGTCAGCAGATAGATGACGAGCAGGCCCATGAAATAGGTGACCCAGAGCGCCCCGGTCATGAGGCCATAGCCATGCGAGAACAGCACGCCGAGCGGCTTGCGCGTCGGCAACGGCGGTTCGTTGGAGACAAACGTCTCGTCACCGGCAAACCGCGCGCCGCATACCCGGCCGAGGACAGCGCCAATCCGCGCGGACGGTGCACCGCGCACCGCCAGCAGACGGGCCGATTCCGGCAGCAACCAGACTTGCAGTGGGATCAACACCAACGGCAGCGTGCCACCGAAAATCAGCACCGAGCGCCAGCCATGCTCAGGGATCAGCCAACCGGCGGCAAAACCGATCAGCGCCGAACCCAGGTTGAAACCGGTGAACATAATGGTGATCAGCAACGAGCGCTTGCGCTGAGGGGCGTACTCCGAGAGCAAGGTCGTCGTGTTAGGCATCGCGGCGCCGAGGCCGATGCCTGCCAGCAGTCGCAACAAGGCCATGGTCACCGGCGAGTGAGTGAACGCCGTCATGATCGTGAAAATGCCGAACAGGAAAATGGACGTAATCAATACCCACTTGCGCCCGATGCGATCCGACGCAGGCCCCGCGGCCAAGGCACCGATCACGAGGCCAATCGGCGCCGCGCTCATCACCAGACCGAATGCGGGACGCGAGATGCCCCAGTCGTGAATGATCGAGGGAGCAACAAAACCCATGATGGCCACGTCCATGCCGTCGGTCGTCACGACGAGAAAGCACAGCGCCACCAGTAGCCACTGGTACGGCGAGATTGCTCGCGCGTCGATAAAGACCTTGATATCAATCGTCTTTCCGTTTGCCATCTGTATGCTCCTGTCTCCATGTCCCGACTTATGGCGTGACCACCACCGTAGTTCAAAGGTCCGACGAACCGTCCGCCTCTCAGATCTTCTTTTTCTGTGCACTATCCCAATCAAGCTTTCCTGCCGTTTTGCCCGCCACCGAATACAGCGCGCCGGGCGCATTGCGGGTGCGCTGGAAGGCTTCCAGCGTTTCCCCGCGCATCGCGGCGTAGATGTGCAAATTCGATATTCCGGTCACCGCACCGAGCTTTTCCAGCATGAAGAAGATCACGCCGTAATGCAGCAGGCCACGCCAGTCGCGCCGACGAATGAGGTCACGCTCCTCCTCGCTCAAACCTGCGGTCTCGAAGCTCGCCTCGGGATCGCGCATGAAGGCTGCGCGATGCTCGGGTTCCACCATCCGGTGCAGAAAATCGTTGATCCGGTAAGCCCGTACCGCGGCTTCGATCGTGAACGGGTACGTGCCCTCAAGCCTTTCGATGCCGGCTGTTTGGCTCTCGATGTGGCGCCGGTGACGTTCCACGGACGCGGGGTTAGTATCGCTGTCTTCGCCTTCGTAGATGGCGGTCGCGATGCCTGCCATCGACGGCAGGTAGTAGCTGCGATGCTTGCAGGTGACATTGGCGGACAGCGCGCCGCGCATCGTGAGCCACATGACCACTTCCGCTCCTTCGAAACCACCCAGTTCCGCATATTCTGCAACGGTCATGTCAGCCAGTTGCTCCGGATCGTGCTCGAACAGATCGAGGAAGCGCTGGTCCCATTCGGTATTGTTGAACCCGGCGCGCTCGCCATGTACCTGATGCGACAGACCGCCGGTCGCGAGGATCGCGACTTTAATATCCTCAGGATAACTTTCGATTGCTCGCCTTAGCGCTTTGCCAAGTTTGTAGAAGCGGCGCGCGCTCGGAATGGGCATCTGCAAAACACCCATCTGCAGCGGCACCAGTTTCACGGGCCATTCAGGCTTGTGCGGGCAAAGCATGGACAAGGGCGAAAAGCAGCCGTGATCGAGTGCCTTGTTCTGGAAGAAGGACATGTCGAACTCATCGGCCATAAGCGAGCTGCCGATGTGCGCAGCCAACTCCGGATGCCCTTTGATAGCCGGCAGATCGCGCGCCCCGCCGCCCTCGTCCGCGACTTGCCACTCCGGCCCGACGCCGAGCGCGAATGCGGAATAGTGATCGAAGAAAAACGACGTGACATGGTCGTTGTAGATGGCCAGGATGACGTCGGGTTTTTTCTCGGCGAGCCAGTCTGCGACCGGTGCAAAATTTTCGAAGATCGGCGCCCAAACGGGGTCGTCCCGCTTGTTCTTGTCGAAAGCAAATCCGATGGTGGGCGTGTGCGAGGCGGCGATGCCTCCAATGATCCGTGCCATACCTGAACTCCTTCAAAAACTCATTTGAACCGGCACTCCAGCGTCTACGCCTGCGCTGGCACGAAGTGCGGACGGTAATAGCGATTCGCGCCACCACCTGATTGCCTGTAAGGTAACCAGGTGGTCCACGACTAAAAAGGGCGGGTTAACGAGATGTAATGACCAAAACGCAGGGGTTTTTGGCGCCCTATGGATCGGCGGGCGAACGGGCAAATTCGCTCGAGAGCCCATCCATCAAGGCGATGAAGGATCGTCTTGGAGTTCGGGAAAGACGCATGCACCGACTTGCGGCATTCGCCATACCGATAAACAGATTAGATGGCTTGATAATGAAGTCGCAATCGGACCCGTTGCGCGGGCGGATTGTCGCTTCCCTATCGCCAAAGCGTCTCCCAAACAGGCATTTATCCGAAAAGGCACTGCGATCATACTGTCGCCAGGCCTGAGGAGTTTGGCGCGATAGGCTTTTCTGCCCGGGTCGCCCCGGGCCAGGGCGTTTTAGAACCTTCACATGGCGACGGCAATGCTGACACGACGGGCGATCGACTCGGGCGAATACCTCAACCACTTTGAATCGCTGCCCAACCTTTGGACGAAGGACCGCATCGAGAGCTCACTCGCAGAGACCAAGAGGTCCCGGCCAACGTAAGCGGACGACTTCCGGACCTCCAGCTACGGCTCACTGATGTGGAATCCGATGGTGCATTTCGACCGAAAGCAGGTCGGCACCGTGCACGGCTGGCATCGCAGCTTCTGTCTTTACATGGATAGGCGCGACACGGGACGGGCTCCGATTCGCATTCAAAACGGGCGATCAGTGACCCATAGTCGCTTCACATCCATCTGACGCGCGAAAAACTCCAAGACCGGCAGTCCGAGCGTAACGGGCTCGGGAAACTTGAACAGATCCACCCAAACTGTTCCGCGAGCCGGGCCGTTCACGTTGCGATCGGCCGACTTCATGTGAATGATCCGCTCCCGCATCTGCTCGAGGCGATGGAAATCGTCCCAACACTTTTTTCCCTTCGGCGCCTGGATGTTCAGTGCAGCAGGCAGTATCTCACTCATCTTTTTTCGAAAGCGTTAGTCGACGCTCGACGTCAGCCTTAACCAACCGCTCTTCCGGATCCTTGTACATCTGCACGTGGACGTAGGTGTCCGGGATCGTCTCGTTCGCGAACGCTTCGACTGCCGTATACGCTCCAACCACGCTCGTCATGAAGCATTCGATATAGTGAAATGCATCTGCATCGACAAAGCAAACGTGACATGTTTGCGTAGCCCTTTCCGGATGCCGCTGCCATCCAGGACGGCGCGAGCCTCGACATAGTTCCGATGTGAAATGCTCAAGAACAAAGCCGTCGCGTTCGGAATGTTGAGCGTCAACTGACGTCCATCGTGCACCGGGAACTGTCCGGCCAGCTTTATCAGCGACCCTTTCGCATAGGTCACCTCCGGGCTCCACGGAGGCGTGAATTCCTCCGCAAGTTCTGCCGTTGTCTGAAGCCGCCAGTCCTTCCACAGGGCCAGGTCGATCAGAGCCCCGGACACTTCGTCACGATCAGTCATCGTCTCCCCGTTTCCGCGTTGATACCTTGCTTTCAATGGTGCTTCCGAACCATCATAATGCAACACGATTGAAAAAATGCGGTGTCACGCGAGGGGCGATCGATGGGACAGGCGGCCGAACGAAAAAAGCGCTTCTTTGAACAGCATCCCCGATGCTGCTTTTGCGGCGGCGAAGCAGCAGCAACCACGCAGGATCACTGGCCGCCTCGAAGCTTTTTTGTTGGTCGAATCTGGCCCGAGGATCACGTCTTCCCAGCCTGCGGGCCTTGCAATAGCGCGAGCCGAGTTCACGAGATGCTGTTTGCGATGATCTGCCGCGTCCGCTTCAGCCCCACGCAGGTGGGCGTTAGCGAGGAGGAAGCGCAGAGAGAATGGGAAAGGAATGCTCGAGGCGTTGCACAGGTTCTGCCCGAAAAATACCGTTCAATGCTGCTGTCCGTCACAGAGAAGAGGAGCAGAGCTCGTCCGCTCGGCTTACAGCCAGGCCTCGGCGAGACGTACCGTGATGTTCCCATCATGTCGATCGATCATCCCGAGTTTTATGAGGCCTCTAAGACCGTCGCGCGAAAACTTTTCTGCGCGCTCTACTATCTGCGGACGGGTCGCCCGTTAACGTCACGCGGCGGGATCGTCTTTTTGTGGACATCAAACGCGCATGGGATGGATCAACTTCTGAGCACCGAGAATCTGCGCCCAATACTCGCCCATTTCCCGCCTATTCAGCGCGGCCGCGGCATGCTGAACGACCAGTTTGCATGTGCCTACACCGTGATCGACGCTTATCCACCGTCGGCGCTCTTCGCCGTCCAGCTCAACGATGCCGTCGCAATGATCGGTGCGGTATTCGGCGATATTTCAAGAGTGGGCGTTTTCGACCAAATCCCCGACATCGAGAACCACCAAGTCTTTCCGTATCGTTGGGCAAAATAGCTGAGACTGCGCAATCAAGACGCATAAAACTGCGCGACAAAAACGCCCCATCCGGCATAGCCGGCGATCGTCAAACTTGGTGGGTTAAGTTCATACTCGCTGTCGGGACCGTTGAAGAGCCGCGGCCGGCTCGGCGCGGATGGATGTCCGCTGGATTTTAGAATCGGCCGCAGGGATCACGACGGGTCCGAAAAGCAGCTAAGGGTCGCGAGTGTTAGTTAGCTGATGCAGGAAGCTGCCATCCGGCTGCATCATGAATCAACGAATTCGCACTCCCGACTAACGCTGCATATGTACAGATGATCGAAGACTAGGAGCGGCCTCAGACCCGCCCGCACTGACGCGGTGTTTTTGCTAGATCAAACAATGCGTGGTCCATGCGCCGCCCGGTGTGATAACGTTTTCCTCGATCTTTGTGTGACATCCCTCGCAATCCGGATAGCATTGTCAAAGCTGGCATCCGTGGCAACATGCCTGTTCTCGACGCTCACGAGCCAGCGGTCACCGCTGCAGCACCAGCGAATTCTCTTCTCTTCAACGAGTGGAGCGAACCAACGCCAAATGGAGGCATCCTCAGCGTTTGCGGCCACGGCCGCCTAACTTGGCCCATGTCACTCAGGCGTCGAACAAACCTCAAGATGAAGGCGCGCTCGTCTTTGACAATCGGATGGCCGGTTACGGGACAGAGCCGCCCCCTGAATGTCCGACCGGCGATGCATGTGAGCGGTGAGTTCTAGTCGGTCTCTGTCCATTGACGATGAGCGGCACGCGATCCAGAAAAGGCTGATGTTCGACTGGAGCGAGGTTGAGATTAGCCTTCGTCGGTAGCGGTACCTTAGTCAGATTTTGCATCGTTTGGACAGATGTCAACACGACACCGCGCAAGACTAAAACAAAATACGGGTGATCGCGGTCAGTCGTTCAACCGACCTTGGCGTGACCTACCAATGTCGGCCCGTCGGAGCCGTTGAGACTGTGCCTTCGGAACATTCGCAGGACATGTTTTGCCCTCGCCGATCCGAAATCGGTCTCTATGTTGACTGCGCCATTCGGCGCACTTTCAAGTTTGATCGTGTTCCCTGGATTGGTCAGAATTTTTCAACATCATGGCCATAATGTTGAAAATAGTAGGCCGACACCCGTCTCCCGTTAAGTCTCACCTGCCCGATGCCTCCATCCCCCCGCTCCGACCACGGCCATCGCGCCGGCACCGCTCGATGCGCTGGCGATTCCTGCGACTCTGGACGGACGGGACGGCATGAACCGCACCACTGGCCGCCAGGCGCAGATCGCTGCAACGAATGATCTCAATGCCATCCGCGCGTGGCTCGCCCGCTTCACCGGTACGAAAACCACCTTCGAGAACTACCGCAAGGAAGCTGAACGGCCGCTGCTCTGGTCGATCGTCGAACTGGGTAAGCCGCTCTCCTCGCTCACCCACGAGGACCTGCTGGTCTACCAGCACTTCCTTGCCGATCCGCAGCCATCAGTCCTCTGGGTCGCAGGGGGCGGGCGGAAACATCCACGAACCGACGCCCGCTGGCGCCCGTTCTACGGCCCGCTGTCCCCCGCCAGCCAGCGTCAGGCGATGGTGATCCTGAACGTGATGTTCGCTTGGCTGGTGCAGGCCGGCTATCTCGCCGGTAACCCGCTGTCCCTGTCGCGCCAGCGCACACGCGAGGCGCCACCGCGAATTACCCGCTATCTCGAGCGGGAACTGTGGCAGGAGGTCAAGAGCTACATCGGATCGATGCCGCGCGAGACGGCGCGCGAACGCTTTCACTACAATCGTGTGCGCTGGCTCTTTACCCTGCTCTATCTCGACGGCTTGCGCATCAGTGAAGTCAGCGCCAACACGATGGGACAGTTCTTCAGCCGGCGCGACGCCGCCGGGCGCGATCGCTGGTGGCTCGAGGCAACCGGCAAGGGTGACCGTGAGCGACTGGTGCCGGCGACTGCCGAGATGATGGCGGAGCTCAGCCGCTACCGCCGCACGCATGAGCTATCTGCCCTGCCCGTCCCCGGCGAATCTACGCCCCTGGTGCTGCCCATCGGAGTGGCACGAAAGCCATTGACGCGCGCTGCGCTCCATAAGATTGTGAAGAAGGTTTTCGAGGGCGCTGCGAGCAGCTTGCGTGCGAGCGGCAATTCGAATGAAGAGCGGGTGAATCGCCTTGAGCAGGCATCTGCCCACTGGCTCCGGCATAGCGCGGGTTCCCACATGGCCGACCAGCAGGTGGATCTGCGGCTGGTCCGCGACAATCTGGGCCATGCCTCCCTCACGACGACGAGCCAGTAGCTGCACGTCGACGATGATCGCCTTCACCGCGAAACTGAGGAAAGGTATCGGATCAAATGGTACGTTGGCACCGCGTATGAGGACTAGACGGCGCGTAATCCGGAGGTTAGTCAAAGGTCGGGCCGGGCGCTTTGCCGCGATCAATCGCGTTGTCACGACGCCCGTCTGGCAGCCGGGCGAATTTCAAGTCATTCGTCAATTGCGAAGTCTGGGCAGCCACGACAGCTCACACCTGCACTGCGTGGCATGCACCTGCTCAATATCGGCGGCGTTGATCAGTCTCGTCTCGGCGGCTGCCCATCGCGTTCTTCGCAGACAGGGCCAACTTGCAAAGGTGACCGTGATCGTTTCCAACATTCGTCAGTTCGCGCAACGGATCAGGTGATGCTTCGCATCTTTCCGATTGACCGTTTGGAGTGACGCCGCGCTCTGCCTCGATATTCTCGAGTGCCTTTTGCGCCGCCAAAACGGTCTTGTAGACGGCGACGCAGCTCGCGGATAGCTGCTTGTTCCAGGTCAGCGACAACACGACTCAACGTCGACTTGCCTACGCGGATTTCCCTCGCGGCTTCGTTGAAGCTTCCGTGCGTGACTACGCACGCGAAGTACACAAACTGCTTTGCCTCGATCATGGTCGAGCGACCGCCCGTCTGTCGTGTTATGGTATCTCGCTTACTCCGGTCCCATGCAACGCGAACGCTTCGAAGTCGCGCACGATCGCGCCTACCAGTTCACGGTCGATCGCGTCCTCCTTGAAGGACAGCGTGACATTCAGGTAGCGCTCGGCGTCCGCGTCGATCGACTGGATAAGGTCCTTCGTCAGATCGAGATCCCCGGCCAAGATCGCGCGCTCGTCCATCTCGTCGCGTTCCATCTCGCGACCCTGCTTCTGGCCCTTCTACAGATATTCCTTGATCCCGTCGTGATCGCCGCGTACGCGTATGAGCATCGCCCTACCCCTGCGCCCCGCGCTCCGCCCGTTCGATTCGGAAAAGCAGAGAACTGTGCATGATCGACGGCACCAGATGGCCAACGGCATCGACGGACGCCCGAGCGCTGTCGCAGTCTGTCTGCGTCAGCGTGTGCGCACCGTCGTGGCCGCCATCGAAGTACAGCTTCGTCTCAAGTTCAATCACCGCCATGATAGCTTCCTGTTTCAGATCCATTCCCATCGATGTCAGTCGACCTTGTTCGGTGTTGCCATGAGGTACTGCCCGATCAGTTGCTTTTGCGTGAGCAACTGCGTGCGCCCAGTCAGACAAGCCAATTGGAAACCACGCAGAAGGAGCCGCCCAGTTCGACGATAATCGCCAGCGTCGCCCACAGCGCCTCTGGATGCAGACCGACATGCTCCTGCTCCAGAATGGCGTCATGGAAATGCACGAGCTTGTCGGTGCCCCGATCAGATACGCAGACGCGAGGACGAGCCGCGCCAGCGGCAGCACCCACGACCGTGCCAGCAACGCGGCCGTCCACTTTCGCATTCTCACGATATGCATGAAACAGACGGTGCATGAACGCATGCCGGCGGATGAACTCGACGGTGGTCCACCTATTCATCAAGACGCTCGTACGTTGAGGAGAAGTTTGGATGACATCATCGGTATTGGCCAATTCGAAATACTTGCAAGGCCGATTACTGGCGCTAATCGATCCGACACGTGAAGCGAACCGCGTACCTACCGCGAGATGTCCACGGCTGGACGTTCAGAGCCCGCCCGCGACACGCTTCTTCGGTAACCATTTCAACGAAATCGAAAATCAGCGAATCGCGCTCTTTCAATCGCAGGAACAATTGAACCGACATCGGCTCCATCATTATTGATGAACCGATATTTGATTGTCTGCGGTAATGATGTGAACAGGTTCATCGCACCGGTCACTACTCCCAGTCCCTGTTCGGTCAACGTAGTTCCGACCTGCGACCGCAAGATTTCGTAGACGAAATTTGGCCTGAGGCCGGCGCTTTGGAAATGCGCTACGATCGGGTTGTAGAGCGGAGCATTTGCCGCGCGCCGAGGTGATCAGACGCTCATGCACAAGGTCGACAAGGTTAAGGCAGTCGATATTCGCGAGTCGGTGGTCGCTGCGCACCGACAACGCACGGCTCGATTCGAGCGGTGACTCCATTAGAATCTCCACATCGTTGAGCAAGCTGCCTGCTGGCAAACCAAGACCCAGATCGATACTGTTTCTTTTTGGCGTGACGATTTGCTGCGCCGTGTTCGTCTCGTGGCGCTCAACCGTGATGTCCGGATATAGCGCCTGAAACCGAATCAACGCGAGCGGGATGAACGGCAGATTGGCATCTTCAATGCGGCCAACCGAGATCTTGAAACTCTCATAGCCTGCCCCGTCCCGAGCAATCCGTAGCGCCTGCTCTACTTGCTGGAAGTTGGCATCGACGCTGTCGTGTAGTGTCTCGCCTGCCTGACTCAACGTGACTCCACGCCGATCACGGTTGAGCGGGCGCACCTAAGCGCTGCCTATCGACCAGATGTGCAAGGCGCGGTAGCGCGGGTTTGCGCGCAACGCGCTTCTTCAGCCGCCAGATCGAGAAAGTCGAGTATCAGCGAATTGCGTTCGTTTGTGCGCGACAGCATCTGGACCGTTACGGGCTCGAGGCCGTTGATCTGCCGGTAGTGCAAAGTTTTTGGAAGCGACGAGAACAGGTATGTGGTGCCGATCATTGCGCCGAGCCCTTGTTCGATCAGCCTGACGCCAACTTGTACCTGCGTCGTTTCGTAGATGAAGTTCGGCGTGAAGCCAGCTTGCTTGCAGTGAGTAACGATCGAGTCATAAAGCGGCGGATTGACCGCACGTGCCGAGCCGATCAGTCGCTCCTGCGCAAGATCGCAAAGGTTCAGACAGTCGACGTTTGCCAGCCGGTGATCGCTGCGCATCAACAAGACCCAGTGTGCTTCGAGCAGCGGCTGAACCAGTACGTCGTCGTTGTCTGGCGCAGCGTCGACCAATGCGCCGAAACCGATATCGATATGTTTCTTGGTCAGCGCGGTGATCTGCTGCGCGGGGTTCATCTCGTGGCGCTCTATCGTGATGTCCGGATAGAGTGCCTGCAGCCGAATGAGCGCAGGCGGAATAAATGGCAGATTCGCGTACTCGACCAGACCGATCGAGATCCTGGATTCTCTACAGCCCGCGGCATCCTGCGCCTCACGCAACGCGCGCTCGACCTGAGCAAAGATGGCGTCGGCGCTGTTCCGGAGAGCCTCACCCGACGCGGTCAGCGTTACGCCGCGCCGGTCGCGGTTCAGTAACTGTGCGCCCACCAATTCTTCCAGTTTCGCAATCTGCTGGCTAAGCGCAGATTGCGTTATCGACGCGAGGTCGGCCGCCCGGCCGAAATGGAGTTCCCGCGCAAGAATCGAGAAGTAGCGCAGTTGACGCAATTCAATCGCTTTCATTTGGCTCTCGAGTCGAAGGTCCGTTGTCAGTCCGGCAGATCGCTGCCGTCCGGTGCTTGCGAGTATTGGCTAGGTCGCCACGCCGCCCCCGGCTACCGAACGTAGAAAACGAACGAGGCGCGCCTCTCGCACTCTCAGCCTCGGCGACACAGATTCAGTCGGGCCAAACTCTTGCAAAAAGCACAACCAGAAGCCCTCCACATGTTTTTCAGCCTGAAATCCGGCGTACGGTCTCCGGCCTTGATTTTGTGCCGCCCACCTGACCGCTCGCGATCGGTTCGGCACTCGCGCGCACCATGACCGGATGGATTGCCGGCGCTGCGTTGTCGGGGGATGCTTGCCCGCCTTGAAGTCGGCACTCAAGGCGTCGAGTGTCCCCGCGTCGACATGACACTTCTCCATCGGTTCCTGAGGGCTGGATGAATCACGCGGCAGAGGGCGTACCAGGCGCGTGCTCGGGCTTCGTCCACTCGTTGCCCTCCATGAAAGCGTCGTACGGCGTATGGACGATGTGATTCGTGTAGTTGCTCATGACCTTGGTTGCGACACCGAGAATCACTTCGAGCATGTTGTGGCTTGTATAGCCGGCCGCACGGAAGGCTTCCACTTCCGCGTCCGGAACGAATCCGCGTTCGCGCACGACAATCGTCGCGAAGCGATGCAACGCCTCCAGCTTCGCGTCCGACAACGCCCCGCCGGCGCGAAGCGCGGCGATCACTGCCGGGTCCATCTTGCTTCTTTGCGAGCGTGCTGTGGACCGCCATGCAGTAGTGGCAGTTGTTCTCAAAGTTCGACGTCAGATAGACGACCTGCTGCACGTGAGGCGTGAGTGTGCTTTTCGCAAAGAGATCCCATAGCGCCGTATAGCCGACGAGCAGTTCCGGTGATTCGGCCATGTGCGCGTGGAGGGTCGGTACAAAGCCGAAGGTACGCTTCACTTCTTCAAGGGTGGGCTTCGACGCTACCGGTGCGGTGGCGATCGTGTAGGCTTGGAAGGAATTCATGATCTGCTCCGTTGGTTGACGGTGAGCAGATGATGAAGCGCAAGGCGCTCGAGAAGAAGATGGGCGCTATCGATAACAGTCATTCCCCGCAGGAATGAACCGCGCTGTCAACGCCGCAGATATTCACCGTTCCCTTGATGCGACCGTTGCAGCAGCGCTTCGCGATGTCGGCTTAATCGTCCAGAGCAGCCGTTCGACGCAATCAGCCCGGTTCGACCGCTACGGGTTGCTGGATAGGGGTAGGAAACGGTGATCGCCGTCGCCTCCCTCTGAACCCGGTGCGCAGTTTGCTCGCAACAAAACAGGTCAAGCTTCGCGCGAGCGCCCTGAGACAAAACAATGAGGCTTAGCCCGGCAGAGCTCACAGTGGCTGTCGGCGGCCGAAGAATGAGCTACTGCTGACAGACGACTGCGGTCATGACCATCGGTATCACTTCCTTCACAGTCGCAGGACTTCCCATTTCCCGGATGCGCTCATTGACCGCATCCTGCCATGCCATCACGACTACACCGTATACCGGCTGTGGCGCTTCGCCTCTGCCCTTCTGGATGAACATGTTATCGTTTGGAGAGAATCCGAACACCGCCTGCACTCCAAAGCCGAGCGCAGTGAGATCGCGCTTTGATTGTGGCCGATACACGTTGACTGAGCTTTCCGACACCTCCGTGGGCTTCGATCCGATTTCCTTCGCTGCGACAAACTGCGCAATGAATTCGTGCGGACCCGAGTGACAGTCGAGGCTCGCGTCAAGCTCGTGCGCACAAACTAACCTGGACACGAGCGCGAGACCAATTGCTCCGAGTCGAATCATTCGAAAGGCGTTCATCTGTGCGTTCTCGCTGAACGGCGGCAGTGTGCGGTGACGCAAGCCAGATGTTTCGAACCTGGGTTCTCTTGATCGAGACGGTGGAGGGTGGTTGGGGACTCTCCGGGTACGTGAGCGGCGGGAACGCTCCGGGCACGTCCGAGTCCGGTTCTGCCGTAAGTGAGCTGGGCCTGTCGTTGGAAAAGCAAACTTCGTTTCATGACCACGTCCTCCATGCATCGAAATTTCGATACTCGAAGCGATCAAGCCGACTCGCGACAAATCGTTCGAACCCGACTTCAACATTGATCGTCACATGCGTTATCGATCTTTGGTTTTCAGATATCTTCACTTCAAACTCCTTCGAGATCTCGTTCGGTTACTGCACGAAAACAAATTCGCTGGCCAGGATTACCACCTCCGGATCACGAAGGATGGCGAAATGCTCGATACCAGCGACCCTCTCAAGTCTTGCGTGTCGAGCCAAGTCGACGTAGCCTGGTCTGCGCTCGAATGACGCGACCCTTCGCCGGCAAAAAAAACGGGGCACCACGGCCCCTGATGCTCAACCTGCCTTCAGTGCGCACCCGCGGCGGCGGCGCTTGAACCGCCAGCCTTGCCTTGCTTTGCTTGGTGATCCAGATGAGCGGGATAATGATGACCATGATGATTGCTGCTCCATAGAACACATCATTCAACCCAACATGGCTGCCTGCGTCTGTACCGTGTGATAAAACAACGCATACGATCCTCCTTTCCCCAGACCACGCTGTGAGTGGTAGATCCATCTACGAATCAAACATCGGGTTTGTCGGCCTGGACTGTTGCGTCAGGATCTCATGGTGGACAATCATTCGGTTATTCCATACAACGTTACCGAGCGACGTGCCGATACCGCTAAAGAACACTCGTCCTAACGTGGACAGGCGGCGGCTGGCACCTTTTCGGGCGGCTGGCCTGACAGGATGATCACCGCGAGCGGTGCAAAGAACAGCACCATCGGAATACCTTGCAGCAGGGTCTGCGCCGAGCGAGAGATAAGATTGTGGATCGCCGCCGAACGGGATGTACTTGAGGTCGTCGAAAGGCTTGCGCGGCACGCACGGATTGGCGAGCACCGACCAGTCTTCCTGCCAGCGGTCGAACATCACCTCGGATCGCGTTGCCGCACTCACGGTGCATGACGGGGCCCGGCTGCCGGGGCAGTATCGGCAAACGAACTGCTGCCCGCCGCGAGCGACAGCACGGCGGCGAACACCAACATACGCAGCGACAGGAACCAAACCTGATTCACTGGAGCTCCCGTCTTCACGGCCGTGCGGCCTCTGCTAAGTGCGACCGTACCGCGCACGCGAGCCATGCAAGTGCGGCGCCCGGCAGCAGCATCGCCCAGAATCCGTCTTGCCGGTACCCGGGCGCACTACCGGTCGCGCCCGCACCAAACGCGACGACAGCTGCCAGCATTTTCGCGAAACGCGTTCGCGCCACCTCACGAAATTCGTCGGACACAGGCGGCGACAGCATGTCGAAGACGTCGAGAATCACCTGAGTCACGTTGCCGGTCATCACCGTGTCCGGCACGCCAGGCCGCAGGATCATATGGCTGTGCGCATTCTGGACGCCCAACGCGGTTCCGCCGAGCTCAGTGTGTCGACATAACCGGCAATCGCGGCCAGAACAGTATCTTCGGATTTGATCAGAACCGCGCGGAAAATCCTAACATGGTCGCCTCGCTATCGTACCCGTCGCCTGCAATCCGTTTCCGGCGCCTCTGACGCTGGAATCATCCTGACCCGGAGGCGTCCCGGCGGCAACGTGGCGGGCAATCAAAGGAACCCGGCCGTCCCCGCCTTATTCCCGGGCGGGGACGGTCGGTACGTCGGGCCTGGCTCAGCGCGCGGCCGCATGAATCTCGGCGATGTAACCGCCCGGGAACTGCACGAGCGCGGCGTCGCGACCACCCGAGGTGAACGGCTGCACGAGTACGGTCGCGCCGGCCGCCTGCGCTTTCTTCAGCGTGTCGGCGAGATCCTTCACCTCGTAGCCGGTCAACTCGCGCCCGAACGGGTAAGGCAGATGGCCGTCGGTCACGAGCACGGCGATCTTGCCGAAGCCCGATTCGATCCGGACCCGACGATACGTGTCGGCCGGCCGGCCAATCTCGATGCCCGGCGCCTTGCGGTCATCGGACACGACCTTTCCGTGCGAGAACACGACGAAATCGTGGATGAGCGCGTTCGCGCGCTCCGGCGACACATACACGCGATTTTCCGGCACCGTCTCCAGCGGATCGTAGTGCGGCGCCTGCTTGTGCCAGTACAGTTGCATGTGCACACCACCCGGCCACGCGATCAGCGCATCACGCCCGATCGGATCCGGGAACGTGTCCACGTATACATCAGCACCATGCGCCTTCGCCGACTTCACCGCCGCATCCATGTCGGTCACGAGATAGCCAGTGCGCTCACTGCCGAACGGGTACGGAACCGGCGTCTTGAAGCCAAATACTGACAACGTGCCGGCCGGCGTGAACACGAGCTGCGACATCGTCTGGCTCGGCGTCGGCGTCACCTGGAAGACTCCCTGCTGCGACTTATGGCCGCCAAAGGTCGCGACGAAGCTGTCTGTGAACCTGTCGAAGTCCTCGGGCGCGACGTAGACGTGTGTCGTGTCGTACTGCGGCCCTACGGCCAACGACAGCGCCAACGCGTGCCTGGCTAGCATCGGAGGGGTGGCTAGCGCCAGCGACGAGGTCACGGCGAGCGTGCCCGCGACCAGCGCAGTTACAGCGAGGGAACGGAATTTACGCATGATGTTGAAAGTTCCTCTGTTATGCATGATGGTCAAAGTTCTTCTTTGGGTTCAGCTATTGCTTGCCACGGGACCGGTGTGCGCCGCTGGCCAGATACGTCACGGCAATAAAGGCGGCAATCAGCCCGAGGTGCTCAAAAAAACCGTTCAATGCGATGAAACGTGCATTGCCAGTCAGGCTCCAGAAATGATTGGCGACCAGCATGGCAACGGCGGTCAGTACGGACAGCCCGCCTGCGCCCAGCCAGACAAGCCGGTTGAAAGCCACGCAGAAGGAGCCGCTTAGTTCGACGACAATCGCCAGCGCCGCCCACAGAGCCCCTGGATGCAGGCCGAAACGCTCCTGCTCCAGAATGGCGTCATGGAAGTGCGCGAGCTTGTCGATGCCCCCGATCAGATACGCAGACACGAGGGCGAGCCGCGCCAGCGGCAACACCCACGACCGCGCCAGCAACGCGGCCACCCACGACGGATTTCCCTGTAGCGCGCCTGTCCTCACGTCAGACCGCCCAGCAGGAGCAGCCGAGCGCGCCCCAGAAGCCATGCAGGTCCGAGGTCGGCGCGTCGGCCGTCCACGCGCGGGCATGCGCGTGACCATGCACGCCGCATGCCGTAGCACAACCACACGACGCCGCTGCGACCTGCTGCAGCGCCGTTTCGCCGTTGCCGCTCGCGTTCTTCCACGCGGCGAAACCACCAAAGCGACGCACTGGCGACCAGTCCGGCATCGCGGGCGGCGGTGCGCTGTCGTCGAACGACGCGAATTCATCCGTGCCGTATACCACCTTCCCACCCACCACGGTCAGCAGCGACGTGATATCGGCAATCTCGTCCTCCGCGCACGCAAAGAAGTCGCGGTCTGGGACGATCAGGTCGGCAAACTGACCTGCCTCGATCCGGCCTTTCTTGCCCTCCTCGTTCGAGAACCAGGTCACATATTCGGTCCACATGCGCAGGGCTGTTTCGCGATCAAGGCAGTTCCGCTGCGGATACATCCGCAGACCACCCACCGTCTTGCCCGTCACTAGCCACGACAGCGCTACCCAGGGGTTGTACGACGCAACCCGTGTTGCGTCCGTACCGGCCGAAGTCCGGATTCCCTTCCCCAGCATCTTCGCAACCGGCGGCGTGGCCTCGGCTGCCTTTGCACCGTAACGCTTGACAAAGTACTCTCCCTGGTACGCCATCCGGTGCTGCACCGCGACGCCACCACCCAGCGCAGCGATTCGGTCCATCGACTTCTCGGAAATCGTCTCGGCGTGATCAAAGAACCAGTTGATGCCGGCAAGCGGCACGTCCCTGTTGACCTTCTCGAACACGTCGAGCGCGCGGCCTATCGTTTCGTCATAGGTCGCATGCATACGCCACGGCCAACGGTTCTCCGCCAGTACGCGCACGACTTCTTCCAGCTCTCCCTCCATCTGCGGGGGCATATCCGGACGCGCGACACGGAAGTCCTCGAAGTCCGCCGCCGAGAACACCAGCATCTCGCCTGCGCCGTTGTGGCGGAAGTAATCGTCACCCTGCTTGTACTTCGACGTCTTCGTCCAGTTCAGGAAGTCTTCCTTCTCCGCCTTCGGCTTCTGCGTGAACAGGTTGTATGCGAGACGGATCGTCAACTGGCCCTCGTCGGACAGTTTTTGGATAACCTCGTAATCTTCCGGATAGTTCTGGGAGCCGCCGCCCGCGTCGATCGCACCGGTCACGCCCAACCGGTTAAGTTCGCGCATGAAGTGGCGTGTCGAATTCACCTGATAGTCGAACGGCAGCTTCGGACCCTTCGCCAGCGTCGCGTACAGGATCGATGCATTCGGCTGCGCGAGCAGTAGGCCGGTTGGATTGCCGGCGCTGTCTCTCATGATCTGTCCTCCCGGGGGCTCCGGGGTGTCCTTCGTGTAGCCGACCACACGCAGAGCCGCCGCATTCAGTAGCGCGCGATCGTACAAATGCAGAATGAACACGGGTGTATCGGGCGCAACCGCGTTCAGTTCTTCGATCGTCGGCAAGCGTTTCTCGTCGAATTGATGCTCGGTGAATCCACCCACCACGCGCACCCATTGCGGCGCCGGAGTGACGGCAACCTGGTCGCGCAGCATGTCCATCGCGGTGGCAAGGGAGTGCACGCCATCCCAACGCAGTTCCATGTTGAAGTTCAGTCCGCCGCGAATGATGTGAGTGTGGTTGTCGATCAGCCCGGGCAATACTCTGCGGCCCTTCAGGTCGATCACCCGGGTTGATGTTCTTGCGAGCAGCAGGACCTCGACGTCGGTGCCCACCGCAGCAAACTTGCCATCCTTGATCGCAACAGCAGTTGCCGTGGGGTTCGAACGATCCAGCGTCGTAACCCGGCCGTTGTAGAGGATCAGGTCCGGCTGAGTAATGGTAAAGCTCATGAGTGTTCCTCCTCGTTGCCAACAAGCCCCCGGTCTGCCGGCAACACGGCATGACCCGACCGGGTGCTGGAAAGACGACCGGTTCCGCTCGCCTGATGTGCCGGGACCGGTGGTGTCGGATAACCCAACAACTGCCTCGCGGAAGGAATCGCCTGCTCGCCGATCAGCATGCCCAGCAGACCCAGCAGTGCGATAAGCGGAGGCGCGGGCGAACGCACATTGATCAGGCTATAGATAATGCCAACCAGGATGCCGGCGCCTAGCGATAACAGATAGAGTTTCATTGGTCCTGTCCTGACGTCGAAGTATCGGATTGAAGCGCGCCAGTCGCTCGAGTAAATTGCGCAAAGCGGCGAGATCGAATGGCTGAATCGTCAATCGAAGACCCTGGCAAACTACGACTATTCACAAGCGAAAACAAATAGGATAACGAATTTAATAACGCGGATCGGACAATTTGCCAAAACTATCGTTATCCTGAATATACATTGGTCGTCGTGTTGCCAATCGCTGTCACCGGCCAACCTGTACTGCGGGTGTCGCCACCCGCTCTACCGCCGGCGATAATCGACCAAGGCCGAGCGGGTATGACAAATTTTTTTTCAGTGTCCCTCGGAACCGCCGAACATCGTCTTTGCATAGATCAGGCCTAGTCCGTAACCGCCGCCATGCGCTACCGAAGTTTTGACTGTTTCATTGTAGGTTTCGGTCCGAGCCCAATCGCGTTGCAGTTCGAGCAAATACTGCAGCGACGTCATCGGGCGTGCGCCCTGTTGGACGAGTCGATCTATCGCGCGCTGATGCGCTTCGTCCGAAACATCACCGCACGCATCAGTGATCACGTACACCTCAAAGCCCTGATCAAGCGCCGAAAGCGCCGGCCCGACGATACAGACGCTGGTCCAGAGACCTGCCATCACGAGGCGTGATTTTCCGATTTCGTTTACGCGAGCCGTGATGCGAGGGTCTTCCCACGTATTCATAGAAGTCCGATCGATCACCTCATGGCCAGGAAATGTCGAGCTGATTTCTTCGAAAATCGGACCCGAGAAGGTCTTTTCTGCGACGGTAGTCAGAATCGTCGACACGCCAAACTCGCGGGCCGTCTTCGCGACCAATGCGACGTTGTTGCGCAGAAGAACCGGATCGATCGACTTCGTCGCGAATGCCATCTGCGACTGATGGTCGATCATGATCAACGTGTGATCGTTAGGGGACAAAAGGGTCTTTCCGGGCTTCGCTTGTGCTTGGATCATCTTCAATACTCCAGTCGGTTGGGAATGCGCGAAATGCATCGGTTGCGCGGTTTTTTGCGATCTCTAGCATGCACCCTCGTGAGGTCACATCCATTTCCGAATTCTCACGATACGCATGAAACAGACGGTGCATGAACGCATGCCGGCGGATGAACTCGACGGTGGTCCACCTATTCATCAAGCCGCTCATGCGTTGAGGAGAAGTTTGGATGACATCATCGGTATTGGCCAATTCGAAATACTTGCAAGGCCGATTACTGGCGCTAATCGATCCGACACGTGAAGCGAACCGCGTACCTATCGCGAGATGCGCCCGGCTGGAGGTTCGGAGCTTGTCAACGCGTTTGCGTACCGTTTCGTACCGTGTGGACGCAGTCGGGCGAGCGCGACGCGGGCAAAGGGGAGCGCCTGTTGGCGCGGTCCATTTCATACCCTTCTACGATACGACTCTGCGCCCGCTCGGATTTTCGGACAACAGCCACAGGACGGTTCTTGTCTACGGCTTTTTGAGATGCCTCTGGCGGCGCCGCCACTCGTCGATCGACGTTCACAGTGTCGTAGTTGGCCCGTCCAATCGTCCGGTCACAACCGGGTCGTCGTAATATAGAAAACCTCGACGCTTCTTCCTAATGAGGGGCGTCGCTGCTGCAACGCTTTACCAACCAAACTTGACCCAAATAGTCTCGCAGACGCTCACCACGCCCGCTCTTAACGAATGCAGCTCCGGGTGGTTTGGTATCACCGCCTGATCGGCGAAACCGAGGGGCCAACCCTCATCACGGATACAGCATGTACAGCGACCTCCTGTCGCTTTCCTTGTTGGCACGCCGACACGTATCCTGACGCGGGGGAGTGTTTGAACATGGGCAATCTTGAATCGAAATCGGTGCCGCTACTGCCACGGCTTTCGCTGGGCTAGGCGCCGAAGTGACGATCTCGTCATGAGCCGCGTGACTGCGCTCGGCGAGCTGAGCGCATCCATTGCACACGAAGTCAACCAGCCTCTGGCAGCTATCGCTACCAGCGGTGAGGCCTGTTTACGCTCGCCGCAACCGGACGAAGTGCGGGCCTGCGTGCAGAACATGGTGGCCAACGGCAAGCGCGCGGCTGAAATCGTCCGGCGTGTTCGCACGCTTACCAAGCGGGACACGCCTCAGAAAACGCGCCTCGGTCTCAACGAGGTCGTCACCGAAGTCGCGTCTCCGGTGCAGCATCAGGTCCTGACTCATCGGTTACGTTGGCGCGTCAAATTCACCTTCGGGTTGCCCTTGGTCGCCGATCGAATCGAGCTTCAGCAGGTGATCCTGACTCTCGTGATAAACGGCATCCAGGCAATCGATGAAGCCCATGACGAGCTACGCGAACTATTGATCGAGGCACGACAGTACGAGGACGGATGGGTGCCCGTCGCTGTACACAGGATTCCGGACCCGGCATCAAAGCGGAGAACGTCAGCCGCCTGTGCGACCCTTTCTTCACCACCAAGTCCGATGGCACGGGCATGGGACTCCCGATCTGCCGTTCCATCATCGAAGCCCACGGAGGACGGGTGTGGCGTCCAGTCACGCAGCGCGTGGCGCGGTCTTTCAGTGCAGCCTGCCCGCCCTCGGCGAGAGTGGCCTCACCGAGCCAATTCCCTCCAGGAATTATTGATATTTCGACGGGATATCTTCTGCCAGCCCATACCGCATGCAATCCTTTGCTCCATCGTTCACGGAGCAAACCATCATGAATAGATTGCTTGACAAGACTGCAGTTATTACTGGCGGAAACAGCGGCATCGGCCTGGCAACGGCCAGACGATTCGTCGACGAAGGCGCGCACGTCTTCATCGTCGGCCGACGACAGGCAGAGCTCGATCAGGCTACCGCCCAGATAGGCAAGAAAGTCACGGCCGTAAAGGCGGACGTCACCAAACTCGAGGATCTCGACCGCCTGTATTCAATCGTCCGGGAAAAGAGTGGACAGATTGACGTTCTGTTCGCCAATTCCGGATCGATCGAACACAAGACACTCGAACAGATTACGCCGGAACACTACGACAGGACGTTCGATGTCAACGTGCGAGGTTTGATTTTCACCGTGCAGAAAGCGCTTCCCCTGCTGCGCGAAGGTAGTAGCGTTATTCTCACCAGTTCGATCGCCGGTATATTGGGGCTTGAGGCACACGATACCTACAGCGCAGCCAAGGCAGCGGTCCGCTCCCTGGCCAGAACCTGGACGGTCGAGCTAAAGGGACGAGGTATTCGAGTCAACGCCATTAGTCCGGGGGCAATCGACACACCCATCATCGAAAGCCAGGTAACCACGCCGGCGGAGGCGGATGCGTTGCGTGCCAAATTTGCCTCAGTGACACCTCTGGGCCGTGTGGGGCGCCCCGAGGAAGTGGCGGCTGCCGTACTCTTCCTGGCGTCGGAAGACAGTAGCTACGTGACGGGCACAGAGCTATTCGTGGATGGCGGGTTCGCGCAGGTCTGACACATTCAGGACGCTTCAATAAAGCTGATCAGCCGACGGCCAGGGCACGGGCGACGGCTGACGGCTCTGACATTCCCTGAGAAGGATTAACGGGTGCATCCAGCACATCCACGGGCTTAACCGCCCCAGGATGGCGAACGGTCAAATGGTTCGACACCGAGCGGACATGAGGCACAGCCGCGGCAGTGGTTCCTGCGAGCGCGACCTGTGAGTTGTCGGGGTGCCGTTCCGAGAAGCGATACCGCGCCCCCTTTCGCGATTGCCCTGACATTGCTGACCGACAACCCCTTGATTCGCACCAACGCCCTTCTCACGGCGTAGGCCGTCTGACGGTTCTGTGCCCTCACAGTCGCCTTTGGCAAGGTCATCGCGGGAATACTGGCAGGCGCAGTACTAGTCTGTGCAAATGTGCTCCCCCGAAAAGGACTGCGAAGGCCGCCAGGATCGGCAACATCTTGTCAAACTTCATGTTCATGCCTCACGTTGGAAATAATCGAGGAATGGCGCTATCGAAAGCGGCCGCGCAGCGAACAGGGCAATCGAATCTTAGTGAACGCCTATTGCCCCAGCAACGATACATAGGTATCGAAACAACAATCTTTTGATAGGTCGAGGCAGGTAGTTCATTCCGACTGGACATAACAGGTATTCCCTGCGCACGCCTACCCGTCGGCTACACCAATGAATAGCATCAAAATGCGCAGGTTGAACTATCAAGCGACATCGCTCATTGCGCTGCAAGTCAGCAGCGGGCACGGCGGGCGGGTCACGCTCTCACGCCGAGGTCTTCATTCATAAACCTCATGCAAAGGCCGACCAAAATGCGTTTGAAGTCGCTCCTGCTCCCACGCAGACTACGGGTACGGTCAGTGCGAACCGGTTTGGAATGCCGAGTTCCCCGGTGCAGTGGCAGCACTTCATGGGGCATGAAGTACAGACCGCCCTGCGAGTACACATGCGTTTCGTGAAGGACATCATTGGTAGATCGCGAGCAGGAACTCGGGCTACCGACGCGCGCGACAAGTCGTTGCACCACGAAACATAGCTGACCTGCCAGACGCCAGGGTAGGTCTGCGTCGATAAGGAGACTTGAAATGCAAAAAGAAATATCTGCGGACTTCCCGTTCGATCTAAAGAGAGCTCGCGTGCGCGACGCTGAAATGGCCTATGTCGACGTCGGCGAAGGAGATCCGATCATCTTTCTGCACGGCAACCCCACATCGTCCTACACGTGGCGAAACGTCATTCCACACGTACAGCAGCTCGGACGATGCCTTGCGCCCGACCTGATTGGCATGGGTGAGTCAAGTCCGTCGCCGACCTACTCCTACACATTCGCAGACCATGCGAACTATCTCGATGCGTGGTTCGACCAGCTAAGCCTGCGCACAAAAGCCATCCTGGTGGTTCAGGACTGGGGGGCAGCGCTCGGGTTCGATCGTGCGGTTCGCTTCCCCCACTCGGTATCTGGCATCGTCTACATGGAAGCAATGGTTCGCCCGAGGCTGTGGACGGACATGCCGCCGGAGCGCCAGGCGATGTTCAAACGGCTGCGCGGCGAAGAAGGAGAAAGGATGTGTCTCGAGGACAACTTCTTCGTGGAGAAGATGTTGTTCGAATACGGCGTCATTCGCGAGCTGACCTCTCGCGAGAAGGAAGTCTATCTGAAGCCATTCCGAGAACCAGGCGTATCGCGTCTGCCGACGCTTGTGTGGCCCCGGCAAATCCCGTTTGACGGCGATCCGCCGGACACCTACGCACGAGTCAAACGATACAGCGACTGGCTCACACAAAGCGTCCATTTACCCAAGCTCTTCATCAATGCCGAGGAAGGACACGGAACCGCGGGCGCGGCGCGGGAATTTTGCCGTACATGGCCCAACCAGCGCGAGATCTCTCTGCGCGCGAAACATTATTTGCCCGAGGACTGCCCGCATGAAATTGGAGAGGCGGTGGCCCAGTTCGTGACGCGCATTCGTGATGCGGCCCGGTCCGCGCCCACGGCATCGTAACGTCGAAGTAAGGGCGAAACGTCTCATCATGTCGACAATTCAATCTGCGCAACCTCATGTGACTGGCTACGGCCAGTCGACCTCCGGGAGCAATGGGTCACGAGATCCATGGGCCAAGCTCCGTGACGAACTGCTTACCGCCCTGGGTGCGTCAGTACACTTCGGCGCGGGTCACCTGGCCGTCTACGCGTCCGACGCTTCCAACTACCGACAAGTGCCGTTGGCGGTGGTCATCCCAAGGTCGATCGACGAACTGATCAAAGGAATTGAGGTATGTCAGCGCTACAACGCACCTGTTCTGATGCGAGGTGCTGGAACGTCGATGAGCGGGCAAAGCGTCAACACGGCAGTCGTGTTCGACGTGTCCGCCCACTGTTCGAGCATTCTCGATCTGGATCCCTCCTCACGCACGGCGCTTCTGGAGCCCGGCGTGATCTGCGATCAGCTTCGCGACGCTGCCGAACAGCACGGACTCACCTTTGCACCGGATCCGTCGACGCATAGCCGGTGCACGCTAGGTGGGATGATCGCAAATAATTCCTGCGGTCCACACTCTGTGATGGCCGGGAAAACGCTTGAAAACATCGAAGAAATAGAAGTTCTGACGTACGACGGGGCACGCTTCTGGGTGGGACCAACCCGTGAGGACGAACTCGAGCGCATCATCGCAGAAGGCGGACGAAAGGGAGAAATCTACGCTGGCCTGCGGGCGCTTCGTGACAGGTATGCCCACCTCATCCGCAGCCGGTTTCCGGACATCAAGCGTCGCGTCTCGGGCTATAACCTGGATCAGTTGCTGCCTGAAAACGGCTTCAATGTCGCCCGTGCGCTTGTGGGAACCGAAGGCACCTGCGCGCTGACGCTTCGCGCCCGTGTCCGTCTGGTTCATAGTCCCGCGCATCGCGTTGTTCTAGCGCTGGGATTTCCCGACATCTATACGGCAGCCGACGCGGTACCAGAATTTCTGCAGTGCTCACCGCTGGCGATTGAAGGCCTCGACCGTCAAATTATCCGGGGACTCGAAGCACGAAACCTTGCAGCCGCCGAGATTGCGATGTTGCCCGAGGGCGATGCGTGGGTTCTCATGGAATTCGGTGGCGAAAGCCCGCAAGAGGCGGCTGGCAACGCGGACCGCGCAGCAGCGAGGATTCTGAATCGAACCCGCGGGCCCGTTCCGACCAGCAAACTCCTTGTGAGCCGCGAAGACCAACGGCGGATCTGGTCGATCCGCGAGAATGGCGCATCCAGTACACAACTGTCGATCAACCCGGGGGAGCCGGATCCCAAAGTCGGCTGGGAAGATGCGGCCGTGGATCCGCATCGACTCGGCGACTATCTGCGTGCTTTTCAGGCCCTGGTCGATCGTTACGGTTACAAGACCTCGCTGTTCGGGCATTTCGGCGATGGGTGTGTCCACGCCCGCATCACCTTCGACCTGAGTGATGCACAAGGGGTACTTGGCTACCGGCAGTTCGCGCGGGAAGCCGCGCAGCTCGTGGTCGATTACGGCGGCTCGTTGTCGGGCGAACACGGCGATGGCCAGGCAAAAGGCGAATTGCTTCCAATCATGTTCGGCGACGAGCTGATGGAGGCGATGCGTACCTTCAAGAAGATCTGGGACCCGCAGGGCCGCATGAATCCCGGAAAAGTTGTGGATGCGCGCGGTCTCGACGAAGACCTGCGTATGGGCCCGGCCTACAAGGTCGTGAACTTTTCGACCAGGCTTCAGTTCAGGAGCCAGGAAGGAAATGGCTTCCAGCGAGCGGTAGAGCGTTGTGTCGGGATGGGACGTTGTCGTGCCGAGAAGGGAAACACAATGTGCCCCAGCTATCGGGCGACGCACGACGAGCGCTTTTCGACTCGAGGTCGCTCCAGAGTCCTGTGGGAGATGTTGCAGGGAGATCTGATCGAAGACGGCTGGCAAAGCGAGCCGGTGAAAGAAGCATTGGATACCTGTCTCGCGTGTAAAGGATGCCGGAGCGACTGTCCGACTCATACGGACATGGCCTCGTACAAGGCCGAGTTTCTCTCGCACTATTACGAACGCCGCAGGCGTCCTCGTCAGGCGCTATCGATGGGCCGCATCGGAGACTGGGCACCTCTGGCCGCTCGCTTGCCGGGTCTCGCGAATGCACTGACGCAAACGCCAGTCATTTCGTCAGTTGCAAAGCGAATCGCCGGTGTTGCTGCGGGAAGGACGCTGCCGCGATTTGCGCCGCAAACGCATAGCAAAATTCACAGAAGTCGTCCCGCCAATCCTTTGCGATCGTTGAAGAAGGTGATCCTTTGGGTAGATACCTTCTGCGAGCACTTTCATCCGGAAATAGCCAATGACGCGGTCGACATCCTGGCGATCGCTGGCTTTGACGCGCAGTTGCCCTCGCGGCGCCTCTGTTGCGGCCGGCCGCTCTACGACTTTGGTTACCTCGACGCGGCCCGCGAGCGTTTGCAGACGATTCTCGATACCCTGTCTCCCGTGTTTGAAGGAGACGATGCCGCGATCGCGCTCGTCGGGCTGGAGCCCGGATGCATGTCGGTGTTCAAGGACGAACTGCTAAAAATGTTCCCGGATGATCCGCGGGCGAAGGTCCTCTCGGACAACGCCTTCCTGCTGGGCGACTTTCTCAACGTGAGCGGGTACCGACCGCCCCGTTTTGACGCCGAGGTCATCGTTCATGCGCACTGCCACCAGAAGTCCCTCTTCGGCGTGACGGGTGAAAAGGCCATTCTTGCCGCGATGGGCGTTAAGGCGACGTGGCTCGATAGCGGGTGCTGCGGGATGGCGGGTTCATTTGGCTTTGATCCAAAGCACGAGGAGATCTCTGCGAACGTGGGCGAGCTCGTGCTGTTGCCCGCTGTGCGGCAGGCCCCAAAACAGGCGTTCATTCTGACGAACGGCTTCAGTTGCCGGGAGCAAATCCACCAGAAGACCGGTCGCCAGGTCGTGCATTTCGCTGAGCTTCTAAAAATCGCGCATGAGCGTGCAAAAGCCCGGTCGGACGACGAACATGCTGTGGCCGCGGAAGCGTCAGCGGGAAGTGCATAGAACCGAGCCGGCAACCGATACGTACCGACCATTCAAGGAGTGCATTGTGACATCTGCCCTAACGCCTCATCTTCACCCGCCCATTCGCGGCGTACTCGCTCCCGTCGTGACTCCGTTCGGATACGACCTTGAAGTGGACACCCAGGCGTTCATTGAGCACTGCAGGTGGCTTGTGGACGCCGGCGCAGGTCTGGCCGTGTTTGGAACCAATTCAGAAGCCGCCTCGCTGTCGCTTTCCGAACGCATGTCCCTGCTCGACACATCGATCGACGCGGGACTGCCCGCTGGAAGAATGATGCCGGGTACCGGCACACCGTCGCTGAAGGAGACGGTTGAGCTAACCCGTCACGCCGTCAATATAGGGGCGGCCGGTGTACTCATGCTGCCACCTTACTATTTCAAGAATCCGTCGGAGAACGGCCTGTTCGACTACTTTTCCCGGGTCATCGACCTGGTTTCGGACTCGCGCCTACGGATCTATCTCTACCACATCCCTCAGTTCACCCAGGTTCCGATTACCCTGCCACTCATCGAACGTCTGATCAGGCGCTATCCGGGCATTGTTCGTGGCGCAAAGGATTCCTCAGGAGACTGGGCGAACACCGAGGCCATGATTCGCAGCTTCGGGGCGGATGGATTTGATGTGTTTCCCGCCAGTGAAGCGTTCCTGGCTCGATCGACGGAGATCGGCGGTGCCGGGTGTATCAGCGCAACGGCGAATATGAACCCGCGCGGCCTCGTCGAGCTATACACCGCGCTGATTTCGGGTGAACCAACGAATACGTTGTCCGCCGCATTGGCTATCCGCGAAATCTTTATGTCGGTGCCAATGATTCCCGCCATGAAATACGTGATGTCGAAAGTCACTAACACGCCCTCGTGGTCGGTCGTACGACCACCCCTGACTTCGCTCCCAGACGAGTTCGGCCTGGACCTGATGAAACGGCTAAGCGACGTTCGGTTTGTTATGCATGGCATGAATTCGTAGCGATCAGCCCTGCCCCACCACCGTGGGACAGGGGCCACCGATCCCTATTTCCGCTCCGTAATAACACGAAGCCTGCGGTGCGCCGTACAGAGGTAAGCCGGCGCGATGACAGGCAAAAAAACGAAGCCGTCGGGATCTGCACGAGGATTCAATGAGGAGACACGTATGAACAGTTTGGAGAGTTACGCAGCGCAGCCCCCCGCATTGGGTTCGGACAGAAAGTTGACGAAGACTTCCCTCGTTCTCGTCATGGTGTTGCTCGGCATTTCGTACATGTTTAACGCGATGGACCGTCAGGTGTTTCCCGCGCTGCTCGGCGGAATTCGGGAGACCTACGGCTTGACCCTGGCTCAATCAGGATTCGCCAGCACCGTATTTACCGTCAATGTCGCCATTTTCGGGGCGGTCAGCGGGTGGTTCCTTGCACGCTTCAAGCGCCGATCGATTCTCGTCGGCGGTCTGATCGGTTACTCGCTCTTTACGCTTGCCACGCCGTTCGCCCAGGGATTCATCAGCCTGTCGGTCTATCGTGCTTTCACAGGTGTTGGAGAAGCGCTGCAGATTGCAACGATCTTTTGCTGCATAGGGAGTTATTTCGGCCGGACCCGCGGCGCAGCGATGGGCATCATGCAGGCGTTTTTCGGCTTGGGGGCGTTGGTGGGTCCGATTGCGGGCACACGTCTGGGTGCGTCGTTTGGATCGTGGCAGATGCCGATGTATATCTTCGGCGCCGCCGGCATTCTCATTGCCGTCGCGGCCTTGCTCCTCATTCCAGCCGATTTTATCGAGGCCGTCGAGCCGGGTAGCGGTAGCACCGGCGCGTTTCGGACGACGCGTGAAGACGTTCCCCGACTGCTCAATCGAAACGTTATCCTGGGTTCAGTCTCGTTCGCGCTAGTCGGCCTGGCTTTTTTTTCGTACTCGGGACTCTACGCCACGTTCCTTCGCGAGCATTTGCGCTATTCGCCGATAGCAGCGGGCTCTGCGCTGGGGATGTACGGACTGGGTGCAATGGGCGCGGTCGCCGGCGGCTGGGCAGGCGACCGGCTCGGGAAAAAGGGCGTCTTTGCTGGTCTTGCAGTTCTCGCAGCCGTGAGTTTCGCCCTCTTCAATGGTGCTTCACGGCCGCTCACGCACGAGGTTCTCTCCTTCGTATTCGGTCTGATGGTCAGCGGTTTTTTCTATGCCCGCTTCGTCTCCATCATTCAGCGCAGTGCCCACCCCGCAAACATTGGATACGCCGTATCCGCAGCAATGGCCGGATTCTACATAAGCGGGCCGTTCGCAGGATTTCTGTTTGGGAAGCTCGCGGAAACTTGGGGGTGGTCTATCGCCGCCAACGTGATGGTGTTTGCGCCCCCGTGTGCCGCCATTGTGCTCATGAGCTTCTTTGATTTCACCCGGCTCCGTTGAGTACGGAGAAAACGGAGCTGGCCGTGCCCGGCTGCCTTAGCCACCAGGTTTCAATCGGACATTCCGGAAGAGCCGAAAGAACGCTGTTATCAAAACCGCTTTTGTTGTGAGGTAGAGCAATGAATCAATATCACAATCCGTCGCCCCGGCGACGCGCGCTGGTCATCGGCGCTTCCCTGGCTGGACTCTTTGCGACCGCATTGTTGCGCAAGGCGGGCTGGTCCGTCGAGGTTTTCGAGCGCTCCGACGTGGAACTGTTCGGACGGGGCGCGGGCATCACGGTGCAGCCGGAACTCCACGAGGCGCTCGTGGAAAGCGGTGCGGACGTTAGCCGGCTCGGTGTCGAGATCACCGACCGCATCGCGATCGACCAGCAGGATCGCGTCATCGAGCGGCTGACCTATCCCCAGATCGTGACATCGTGGGACAAGCTCCATCATTTGATGCGAACGATGATCCCGGGCGAGCATCACCATCTGGGTTGCAACCTGCAATCCGTCGAACAATCGTCGACAGGGGTAACGGCCCACTTCACCAACGGGCGTGTAGAGAAAGCCGATCTGCTCATCGCGGCGGACGGTTACCGCTCGACGGTGCGCGAAATATATATGCCGGAAATCCAGCCGATTTACGCCGGCTATGTGATCTGGCGCGGCGTCGCGGACGAGAGCGCCATGCCGGAGTCCGCAAAAGACACGATCTTCGACAAGTTCGCGTTCTTTTTGCCGCCGAACAACAAGATTATCGGGTACCCGATTCCTGGCCAGGATCACGCACTTGAGGCGGGGCGTCGGCGCTACAACTGGGTCTGGTACCGACCGGTCGACAAGGACACGCTCGAGACCATGCTGGTGGACGAAAGCGGCGCTTACTATCCGATTTCGATTTCGCCTCATAAGGTTCGCCAGGATCTGATCAACGAGATCAAGCGCGCAGCCAAAGACCACCTTCCGCCTTCGTTTAGTGACACGCTGACGGCCATTCCCCGCCCCTTCTTCACGCCGATCTACGACCACTTCTCTCCGAAGATGGTGTTCGGCCGGGTCGTGCTGATTGGCGACGCCGCTTCCGTTGGCAGACCGCACATTGGGATGGGCGTCGCCAAAGGCGCGTCGGACGCGCAGGCACTTGCCAATGTTTTGCGTGACGCGTCGGTGTCGCTCGACCAGGCACTGGCGACGTTCGAGAAGGACCGTCTGGACGTCGGTCTAAAGGCGGTGGAACGGGGTCGTGCGCTCGGTGAGTATCTGCTGTTGCCACACCACTCTGATAACACCCCACGCAACGCGCACTGGCAAGAGTTTCACAGTGTCCACGGCATTCTTAAGAACACGGCTTCGTCCGACTTCCTCAAACCGCTTTGATGGTTGGCCGCACTGAAATCCCGGCGACGCCGGACATGAAACGCAACTAGAGAGATTGAGATGTCTACTTCCGACCTTCCAGTCCCGGACTTTTCGAAGAACATGCGCATCATTGGTCATTCGGACCAGGGTGGCCGCCCTGACGGCGTACAGCTTATGGTCCATCGTGGCTATGCTTACGTCGGCCATATGTTCTCAAAAGGATTCAGCATCGTTGACGTACGGGATCCCACGAAACCGACGCCGGTCAACTATGTACCGGCCAAGCCTGACACCTGGAATATCCACCTGCAGACGCACGACGATCTGCTGCTCGTGATAAACGCCAAGGACATGTTCGCCGCGACCGAGTTTCAGGACGAGCGCGCGTACTATAGCGGCGCGCTCGGTCAGAAGGTAGGCACGGCCAGCAAGTCGAGCACTGGCCGTCATTGGCGCGCCGGACTAGCCGTTTACGACATCTCAAAGGGAGACGCTCCCCGCGAAATCGGCTTTATGCCGGTGGAAGGCGGCGGCATTCACCGCGTGTGGTACACGGGAGGCCGCTGGGCCTACGCATCGGCGCTGCTTGATGGATACACGGACTATATCTTCATCACCATCGATATGTCCGACCCACGCAACCCGAAGGAAGCCGGCAGATTCTGGTTGCCCGGCATGCATGTCGCCGGTGGAGAAGTGCCTTCCTGGGACGGCTCGAGACGGAACGGCCTGCACCATCCGATCGTTCACGGCGATACGGCGTATTGCGCCTGGCGGGATGCCGGGATGGTCATCCTGGACGTGGCGGATCGATCCGCGCCGAAATTGATCACACATCAGAACTGGTCACCCCCATTCGGCGGCGGCACGCACAACTGCTTACCACTCCCCGATCGTGATCTGCTGGTCGTACTCGACGAAGCCGTGCTTGATCATCAGGAAGATGGTGAGAAGTTTGTCTGGATGTTCGACGTCCGTGAGAAGCGCAATCCGGTGAGCATCTCGACATTTCCGACCCCGGCCGAGTCCGACTACAAATCGAAGGCCGGACACTTCGGGCCTCACAACTTGCACGAGAATCGTCCGGGGTCGTTTGTCAGCTCGAACATTATCTTCGCAACCTATCAGAACGCAGGTGTACGTGCGTTTGATGTGCGCGATCCATATCGACCAGTCGAGATCGCCGCGTGGGTGCCACCAGCGCCGACACGTCTGATGGACCGGCGTCCAGATCGTCCGCGCGTTATCCAGTCTGCCGACGTGTTCGTGGATTCCAACGGCATCGTCTATTCGACCGACTACAACGGCGGTCTCTACATTCTGGAGATCGAGTCGTGGCAATAAACGCAGCGATTGTCGGGCTCGGGTGGTGGGGAAAGCACCTGATGCGCCAAATGGCCGGGTCCGATGTGCTCCGGTTTGCTGCTGCGGTTGGTAGCCGAGACGCTCATCGGGCAGCGGCCGACGCGTATGGCGTGCCATTCACAACAGACTTCGAGAGCGTATTAAACGACGATGGCATTCAGATGGTGGTGCTGACTACACCCCATGCCTTGCACGCCCAACAGGTCATGAAGGCTGCCGCGCGGGGAAAGCACATCTTCTGCGAGAAGCCGCTGGCGCTCACCGTCGACGATGCGATCAAGTGTGCCGCGGCGTGCGAAAAGGCCGGCGTTCGACTCGGACTCGGGCATGAGCGTCGCTTTGAAACCGCGATGGTGGAGATCCGCGGGCTGATCAAGCGTGGCGAACTGGGGACGGTCCTGCACGCCGAAGGAAGTTTCAGCCATGACAAGCTGGCTAACGTGCCAACTGAGAACTGGCGATTTACTGGCACTGATCTGGCTCCGCTGCCGATGACCGCTACGGGCGTTCACCTGACGGATCTTATGCTCGATATGCTCGGTGACGTCTCCGAGGTGTACGCCGCGTCACCACGTCGTGAGGACGGCGCGGTGAGTAAGGCTCTCTCGCTGCATCTGCGCTTCTCCAGTGGAGTAACAGGGTACGTCAGTTCAATACTGGAAACGCCGTTTTACATGCGATTCGCCGTCTTCGGAACCGCTGGTTGGGCAGAGGTTCGAAACCTGGCGCATCCCGATGCCGGCGGTTCAAGCATCACGACTATCCGCACGACGAACGGTACCGAAAAAACCATCGTGCATGATTGGAACGATTCGGTGAGAGCGAATCTGGAAAGCTTCTGCCGCGCTGTGGCTGACGACGCACCGTATCAGATTTCTATCGACCAGATGATTCGGAACGTTGCAGTCACGGCGGCCGCCGCGGAATCGCTAAGGAGCGCTCGCCCGATTCAGTTGTAGAGCTGGTAACGACAACAAATATGTTGTCAATTTAAATATAAATACATTTGGAGACTCGTTGATGAACATGCCAGGTTATTTCAGGTATGCCGCAATGGCATTGGCGTTTTCTGCCCTCTCACCCCCCGCGGCTAACGCGCAGTCGTCGGTTGAGATGTACGGGGTAATTGACGCTGTAGTCGGTAGTTTCAAAGGCAGCGGGGATCCGGCCGCAACGGTCGGGCTGCTGAACGGGGGGCAGACAACCTCATTCTATGGAATGCGCGGGACTGAAGATCTCGGCGGTGGCTACAAGGCTGATTTCGAAATAGAGGGGTACGTTCTCGTCAATACCGGGCAGGCAGGCCGCTTTACCGGCGATACAACGTATTCCAGAAACGCCTACGTCGATCTCTCGAGTCCCTACGGAACCTTGCGTTTTGGGCGTATCGTCACCACGTTGTTCTATATTACGTCACGGACAAACCCGTTGCCGGGATCCTATCGCTTCAGCCCATTGCAAACTCAGACATGGATCGCCGATTACGGCCGCAATATATTGGGTGACACGGGTTGGGACAGCTCTATCCTCTACGAGTCTCCGTCGATTTACGGTTTCAAGTTTTCCGCAACGGAAACAGCGCCAGGCACTGGCGCACATAACCAGTCGGCGGCAGTGGAATATACCCATGGGCCGCTCTACCTGGCCGCCCTGGTTCAGCGAGTGAAATACGGACTCGGCATTACCCCGGCCGTTAATCGTCAGGATACCTATTTTTTTGGTGGATCATACAACCTCGACTTTGTGAAATTCTATGCGTCCTACGCCCACAACGCCGATTCCAACAACGGTGCAATTGACAACACCTATCAGGGTGGCGTGTCCATTCCATTCGGCAGCCTGGCGTTGAGCATGGCCTATTCGAGGACGAATACGCCAATAGGGGGAGGCACGCCTGAGCACTACCGCAATACCGCCGGCGTGACACTTGACTACGCCCTGTCCAAACAAACGGACGTATACGCAAGCTACCTTTACGACAAGCTAAGTACGGCTGGAACCGCTAACAGCTTCGGTGCCGGGATCCGGCATGCATTCTAGGAAAATATGCCTGATGGGAATAACCTCTATGCGTGCCCCATCCCTACACACCATCGACCGATTAGTCGACCATTCCAATGTGGCTTGCGCCTATCGCGGCAATCAACCAACCATCGCACGGAGCACTAGCGTAACAACGAGCGGGTACGTGGTCCCGCTTGTTCTATCGTCTTGAGCGTTTGGGTCGCTTTTGCGTTTCGCCCACTCCACTGACCCGCTGCCGCATCGGGTCACACCTGACTTTGACCCTTGTCGCCCCATCTGAATGAGTGCACCGTGACAGACCGAACGATGATCAGCTCGGGCCAATACCTCGAGTATTTCAAATCCATTCCAGAACACGTACGCTGGACTCCTGCCCAGATTGAGCAATCTATGCGCGACACCCTGGATGCCCGTACGGACACCGGTGACCTATGGATCTTCGGCTACGGGTCATTAATATGGAATCCTGTTTGTCAGTTCGAGACGCAACATAAAGCGATCCTGGAAGGATGGCATCGGAGTTTTTGCCTCAAAACGATTGCTGGACGCTCGAGCCCGCGCTTGCCCGGGAGGATGCTGTCATTGGAGCCTGGCGGAAGAACCGAAGGCGTCGCGCTGCGATTACCCGCCTACGCACTTGAAGACGAATTGCCGCTTTTATGGATCCGCGAAATGCCGACGGGGGCGTATCGACCGACCTGGAAGCCGATAGCGATGGAAGATGGCACCTGTCCCACGGCATTGATATTTGTTGCCGATCAGAATCACCCTCTCTATGAGCCCAACGCCTCTGTTGCTTCAGTAGCGGCGTTCGTCGCGTCCGCCTACGGCCCCCTCGGAACGAACGCCGAGTACCTTTTCAAACTCAAGGAATCGCTGGCCGCCTGGAAGCTTGCCGATAGCTACGTGGACAACCTGGTTGACGCTGTCGCCCGGTGTCAAGCCGAATTTGCAGAGCTCGGCTGCATCCGGTAACCCTGCTTGAGAATCGGTCTCGCGCGCGAGAACGCGGAATTCCCTGGCGGGCGCGTCGCATCACGCGACGTCGCGCTGATCCGAATCGTCGGCAATCCCGAGTTCGTTCAGCGAGTATTCGATGAACGCCCGAACCTTCAGCGCCAACGCACGCGCCGCTCGATAGAGCAGATGAATCGAACGCTCAGGCGTCGAGAAATCTTCGAGAACCCTGACGACCGCTACATGAACGGGCGATTGCCCGCCTACGAGTGGGCGTCCAGCGACGCGAATCCGCCGGTTCACGCATGCATGCGCAACATGGCCTGATGCCCCGAAATTCACGCTATTGCCTCGCGGTACCCGCGAAATTCCCATGCTCGCTGTGGGCTCCGGCGGACAAAGCGTTGACTGGATCGCACGCAACGCGATCGGCTGGATGACCTACCATCGTGACCCGGATGTGCAGCGGTCGCGCCATTCGATGTGGCTCGCCGCTGTCAATCGGCTCCCTACTCCTGCACTCCGGGCCTTCGATGTGGCGATGCAGCTCGAATTGACTGCACATGCCGAGACGCCGGCCACAGCGCTTCCACTTGGCTATTCGACCGGCCGGCATGCGGCTAGTGCGCTCGCTACAGGACAGGCGCGCGGCCGGTACGCAACACGTCAGTCCGAACCTCAGCTCCGAACGCCCGGTGCGTGACGTGCTCGAAGAAATCGCAGCACGTGTGTTACCTGAGTTTCACGAAAGCGCTTGAGGTCGACGATACCTCGGTGCGCGCCTATGCGTTGGTGGAATAAATGATATCTACGATTCGCCGGTAGCCAATATCCAGCCATGATCGTACAGTCGAATCCAGCAATCGAAGGACATTGTCATGGACAGACTAAACGCGATGCAGGTTTTCACGAAGGTCGTGGATCTGAATAGCTTCTCGAGAGCGGCGGAAGCGCTCGACCTGCCGAATGGGTCGGTCTCGACCACGGTTCAGGCACTTGAGTCCCACCTCAAGGTGCGCTTGCTCAACCGGACAACCCGACGCATCAGTCTGACGCCCGACGGTGCCGCCTATTACGAACGCTGCATCCGGATTCTCGCGGAGGTCGAAGCAGCCGAGAATTCACTGATCTCCACCGGCAACACGCCCACCGGCAAGCTGCGCGTTGACATGTCTGGCTCGCTGGGCCGGTCGATCGTGGTTCCCGCTCTTCCTGACTTTCAGGCGCGATATCCAGGCATCGAGCTCATGCTCGGCCTTGGAGATAAGGATGTGGATCTCGTTCGGGAAGGCGTCGATTGCGTCGTTCGAATCGGAGAACTGCCCGACTCTTCACTCGTCGCGCGCCGGCTCGGCTCGCTCGAAATGGTCACCGTTGCCAGCCCGAGCTACCTGCGCCAGCATGGTACGCCGTCCACTATTCGCGATCTCAATAGACATATTGCCGTCAACTACCTGTCGAGCAGAACCCGAAGTTTCATCAGTATGCATTTCGTGGTTGAGGGCAAGCGCACCGAGGTAAGGATGCGCTCCAGTCTCGCGACCAATGAAGCCGACGGGTACGTTGGTTGTGCGGCGATGGGGCTCGGGATCATTCAGATCCCTCTGTTTCTTGTCCATTCGCGTCTCGCACAAGGGGATCTCGTCGAGATTCTTCCGGATTCCCGCCCCGCACCGCTGCCCATCTCCGTGGTCTATCCCCACTATCGACACCTGTCGCCGCAAGTCCGTACTTTCGTCGAGTGGATTGCTGAACGCTTCGAACAAAGCCCGCTGTTAAATCGCCTCGACCCTGCATCTGCGCCTCGCATATCGACGGGCGATCGTGTCGAGCCGACTTCCGGCAAAGCGGAAATAGTAGACGCGGGCATCATGGAAGCGATCGTCTGACCCTTTTGATTTGAAGGCATCACTCGCATTCTTCAGCCTCTGCGACCCGGCGACCCGCACGAAGGCCTCAACAGCTGAAAGATCCACTCGTTCCTCCTACTGCAGGCGCGCGTAGCGCTCAATGAGGCACCTACTCTCCCACTGATTCGCTGTAGGCCCCGGCTGTCATCGGCCCTTCGACGTCACTTGGGTTTTTCGGCGCGAGCCTGAACAGCCATATTCCGTACGGATCGGTATTCACCTTGCCCGTCTCGTCAATCGCCTCCGCATTGGATGCGACAACCTGCCCCGACACCGGCGCATGAATCTCTGATGCCGCCTTGACCGACTCGACAGTCGCGACCGCCTCTCCTGGCGAGATTACCTTGCCCCGCCTCGGGCAGTTCGAAGCTCACGATATCGTCAATCGATTCCTGGGCATGTTCGGTAATTCCTACGGTCAGCGTTCCGTCGGATTCCACGCGAACCCATTCATGCGTTTCGGCGTACTTGAGGTTGTCGGGCAGGTTCATCGTAGCGTCTCCTGGCGGGTAAAACCGTTGAATGTCGGCTCATTCTATACAGCACCGGACAGACGCCAGGAATATTCATTTCTGTCGTGACTGACAGTCAACAAACGTCACGTCGGACACGCCCCGGATGCATCGAAACAAGATGGCTGGCCTGGAAATGGGATTGTCGATCTGCCGCTTGATCGTGGATCCGCGGGTTCGCGCGTCGAGCGACGCCGGACGCCGATACGCGTCGTGACGTTTATGCGATTGCACCTCATGCCCGCGCTCAATGGGTTTCTCGACACGTACCCGGATCTTGCACTTGATATAGTTCTGGACGATCGCAATGTCGACCTGCTCGAGGAGGGGCGTCGACGTCGGCTTGCGGATCGGAACGCACGACGCTTTAAATATGCCGGCACGCAAGCTCGGGGAGGCACCTCGGTAGTCGTCGGCTCCCCCGCCTACTTCGAGCGTGCCGGCATCCCTTGCACGCCGGACGAATTGAGCTGTCGTCAATTCATCAACTATAGCCAGCAAGGTGGTGGACGCGTCTGGACGTTTCGACGAGACGATACCGACTCGTCCGTTTCCCTTCATGGCCGGCTGTCGGTAAGTGCGCTTGAAGCGGTACGCGAAACAGTTCTTGCAGGTATGGGTATAGCGGTCGCGCCACGTTTGATGTTTTTTCTTGAACTGAAGAGTGGTCAGGTCTGGACCCTACTGCCGGACTGGCTCCTCCCCCATGCGAGCTATGGGCGGTCATTCCCGCAGGCCGGACGACAAGAAGAAAGACGTGTGCTTTCATCACCTTTGTACAGGAAACACTCGGACAGTCAAATGTTTCGGTAGCGGCGCCACAGCCATGCAGCAGCTATTTTTCGACGCCTATCCATGAGGCACTGCCATGAGGCTCCGACTCTGCCACGCCGCTCATGCGGGTTCCGGGTGCCAGCCGGCTACCCCTTTTTTGCCAATCGAATGAGTCAAAGAGCGAAAGAGCCGGCAAGCGATCTCTCTCCTTGCCGGCCGCGCTGCATCAGGCGAAGAACCCGGCCAGCGCACGAGCCACAGCCGCCGCGTCATTTTCCATTGGAATGTGTCCAGCCTTCGGAATCCGGACGAGTTGCGTGTTCGGAATCTCCTTGGCGAACTTCTCCGCGTACCCGACAAGCTGGAAGCTGTCGTCTTCGCCCCAAACGAGTAGCTTTGGCGTCTTTGACGCACGAAGGCGCGGCAACAGATCCATTGTATAACGGCTGTCCGCCGCGCCGGCAAGGGCCACCCAGGACCGTGCTACGCGCGGATCGGTCCACGGCTCGAGATACTCCTCCACTTCGCTTTCCGTTGCCGGGCGCGCCAATGCCGTGAGCACGGACTTGCGACGAGCGGCGAGGACGTCGCCCGTGGTCGTTGCAGCCGCGACCGCCGGGTCTCGGAACCGGGCAACGCCAGGCACGGGCCACGAATCGAACATGACTGCGTTGACGAGTGCGAATTTGCTGACCGCAATCTTCCCATCCACCAGAACCTGCTGTGCGATACCCCCGCCGATGTCGTGCCCGGCGAGCCCCACAGGCCCCTCAATACGCAGCGCAGCGAGAAACTGCGGCAGCCAACCCGCCAGGGCGGGGATCGAGGCATTTTCAACAGTCAGCTCGCCGCCGGAACGGCCAAATCCGGGGAAATCCACAGCGATGGGACGTAGGCCGGCGCCAACCAGTCCGTCGAGCACCGGTTGCCATACCCGGCTCCAATAAGTGCCGTGCAGCAGCAACAAAACAGGCCCAGTCTGGTCCCCTGCAGTAAGGTAGCTAACCGGTACGCCAGCTACGTCGACGGTTCGTCGTTCCATGGTGATTTTCCTCGATTGTCAGCGGCGGCGCCCAGGCGACTCGCTGCTGCCGGCCGCCGACCTGCTTTCGGTATGTCCTCGTCCGCGCCCCCGGAAGTCCCAAGGGCTCGCACGTCAATGAATTGTCCTAGCGAATAAACTGCTTGACGTAGTCAGCGCCCAGCCCAATTTCTTCGTAATGCTTGCGAGCTGCTTCGATTTTCGTGAATACGTCTTCATATCCCACCGCTACGCCTTGCGGATCGACGTACGTGTAGCCCCCGGTAACGTGGAACCACGTGATCATCTCTTCGACGTCCTCTGGCACGTACAGCGTATGGGTTTCGCCTGCCGGCTCGTGTGCATAGCCGCCCTGCTCCGCGACCCAGTCATGCTCCAGGTAGTACCATCGCCCCCTCAGAACGATCGCATGGACAGGCCCGGTGTGGCGGTGCCGCGAAAGCACGCCAGACTGCCGAACCCGGAGGAGATTGACGTAATAACCTTGGCTTGCGCTGAGAAGCAGTGGTTTGAACGACACAGTACCGGTCATGGGTACCCACAGGTTATCGTCCTCCAGCCATTTGTCGAGGATCCCCAGATGCACGAGGTCGTGTGACATGTCTACCGGTTGCGGCAGCTGATAGGGAATCGCCTGCTCATCAGGCGTTCTTGCGGTTGCGCTGGTCATGCTCGAAATCTCCAAAGAAATACAGTGCATCGGACACTGCGGTCAGGCTGACAAGCCGATGATGCGCGCGGCGTCACGCTAGCGGAAGATGCTGTGAGTACATAACACTCATTCCCGCCAGGCATACAGCGCTCGACGCCGCCGCGACGCCCTATTCCCCTCTGGAATTTTAGTTATGCATTAGCGAGGTCTACCCCCATCCCAGCGCTGCAAGCACGATCTGACGATCCGTTACTCTTACCTTCCTAAACAATCATGATCGAAGTCTTTGCATTTTCTACTCCCAACAGCGTTCGTGTTCCGGTTGCGCTGGAAGAGATGGGCATCGCATACGAACTGAAACCCGTCAACGTCCGCAAAGGCGAGCAGAAGGACGCGAGCTTCCTGTCGCTCAACGCAAACGGCAAGGTTCCGGTACTCGTTGACCCTGACGGCCCCGATGGAGATCGCTTCGTCTTGACCGAGTCGACCGCCATCCTGATCTATCTTGCGGAGAAGTCGGGAAAGCTGCTCCCGGCCAAGGGCAGCACTCGTGCCCGGGTGTTTGAACAGCTTTCGTTTCAAATCTCCGGAATTGGTCCTGCGTTTGGCCAGTTAGGCTATTTTCTCAAGCAGGCGCCCGAGCCCGTACCGTCGGCGGTCGCTCGCTTCAGCGCGGAAGCGCAACGCGTAATGAAGGTATTTGACGGTGTTTTGGCGCGTTCTGAGTTTGCGGCTGGAGATGAATTCACAATCGCCGACGTTTCTCACTTCGGTTGGTTGTGGAGACGGCAGTTTGCGGACATCGAATTGCAGGCGTTCCCTAACGTACTAAGATGGTATAACACCATGGCAGCGCGCCCAGCTGTGGAGAAGGCCGTTGCACGGGTCACCGCGCTGGTGCCTGCGGCGTAACAACCGAGCCGCCCTCTCTTTGTCATACACGTCAAGAATGACGTCATTGTCAAACACCCTTTCGGAGCGAGCTGAACAGGAGCGCTTCTGCAAAAGTGAAGCAGATCGCCTCCTACCCGATTGCGCCGCTTCGTTTCAAACTTGCGGGGCAAAACAAGAGTGAACAACATGAACACGAATTCCCATGTCAAAGTAGCCATCCTCGACGACTATCAAAACGTATCGCTTAGCATCGCAGACTGGTCACCGCTGGATGGACGTGCAAGCATCAGTGTATTCAACGATCACCTCGCCGATACCGACGCCGTAATCAATCGGTTGAAGCCATTCGACGTCGTATGTGTGATGCGCGAGCGCACGCCGTTACCGCGCGTGGTCCTCGAGAAACTACCGAACCTTAAGCTCATTGCTTCAACCGGCCTCGCGAATGCATCGATCGACGAGGACGCTGCCGCCGCTCTGGGTGTCGCCGTTCTTCACACGGGCTATTCGTCCACCCCGACAATCGAATTTACGTGGGCGCTGATCCTGTCGATGGCACGAAACATTCCGCAAGAGCATCAGTCTCTGCGTAGCGGCGGATGGCAGCGCTCAGTAGGCGAGGAACTGGCAGGTAAGACACTTGGCCTTTTGGGCCTGGGGCGGGTCGGATCCGCGGTCGGCCTGATCGGCCGGGCATTCGGCATGAAGGTCGTCGCATGGAGCCAAAATCTCACACCAGCGGTGGCCGCGGAACACGGCGTTCAGTGCGTCACGAAAGACGAGTTGTTTTCGACGTCCGATTTCCTGTCCATTCACGTCCGGCTCAGTCCTCGCACTCATCATCTCGTCGGTGCCGCCGAGTTCGCGAAGATGAAGCCGACGAGTCGGCTGATCAACACCTCCCGAGGTGCGATAGTCGACGGCGCGGCACTCCTCGAAGCACTCAGGACAAACCGGATTGCCGGCGCGGGGCTGGACGTATACGACGTCGAGCCGCTTGAAAACCCGCACCCGCTGCGCGAACTTTCCAATCTACTCGCCACGCCGCATATCGGCTATGTGTCCAAGGAGTTATACCGAACGTTCTACGGCGACACGGTCAAAAACATCGTTCACTGGTTGAACGAAGCCGGTCGAACAGCGCAGATATAGCTGTTATAGGTCGGAAGCGGATCAGGCGATCGTCACGCTTCGTTCAAGCTGCTCTACTGTCGAGTTCATCATGGTCGATGGCCTGCCGTCCGAGCTTGGCGCCTGGCCGCTCGTCCTGGCTTCGCACCCCTGGAAGAAAATCCAGGGGTAAGATGAGCATCTCTGGTTGGCCAAGACCCGCCGCGACGCGGACCACCATGACTAGCGACTCCGATTTGACCAGCGGTGCATCGCCTCGCAATGATGCTGTCGATTCGAGCGGACTCTCGGGTGACTCGAGAAACGCTACGTCACTGTTCCGCAGGCGACTATCTGTACCGCGTAGGAAGCGTGAGTCCCGGCATCCCTGTTCGTGTTCCTGTCGGGGACGGTTCGCGTCGTCGGCCGCGATGGCCTGGGGCGCGAGCGCGTGGTGCGCGCGAGCATGCAGCGCGGTGAATTCAGTTCCGACATCGGCCAGTTGTCCGGCAAGCCCGCTCTCGTCGACGCACGTGTAATCGAGGATGTCGAAGCGCTCGTGCTTCCTGCGGAAGGTCTGCGGGCATTGATGGTGGCCGAGGCTGAACTCGCTGAACGACTCACGCGTGCCCTGATCTTGCGGCGCGTAGCGCCCATCGAACGCGGCGATGGGCCCGTCCTCGTTGGCGCAAGTGACAATCCTCGCCTCGTGTCGCTGCGCAATTTCCTGCGACGAAACGGCCATCCGCATGTCGCACTTGATGCCTCGCAGGATGCGGAAGCCGTCGCGCTGATCGCACGGCTCGCGCCGAAGCCCGACGATTTTCCTCTGGTGATATGTCCCAACGGTGCCTTGCTGCGCAATCCCGATGAACTGCAACTGGCCTCGTGCCTCGGGTTGTTGCCTGAGTTCGACCCTGAGCATGTCTACGATCTGGTCATTGTCGGTGCCGGTCCTGCCGGGCTTGCAGCGGCCGTATATGCGGCATCCGAAGGCCTTTCCGTGGCCGCTCTGGATTGTCGTGCGCCAGGTGGCCAGGCCGGCACCAGCTCACGCATCGAAAACTATCTCGGGTTTCCCACCGGCATTTCGGGCCAGGCGCTGGCCGGGCGCGCCTTCCACCAGGCCCAGAAGTTCGGGGCCCATATCGGGATTCCGTGTGAAGTCAAAACGCTGCATTGCAGCAGGCATCCCCTCTCAGTCGAACTCGCCGACAACCGTCACATCATGACGCGCTTCGTCGTCATCGCCAGCGGCGCTGAATACCGACGGCCACCTTTCGAGGGACTAGAGCGATTCGAAGGCCGTGGGGCCTATTACTGGGCGTCGCCAATCGAGGCGAGGCTGTGCCGCAATGAGCCAGTACTGCTGGTTGGCGGCGGCAATTCGGCCGGCCAGGGTGCGGTATTTCTCGCCTCACACGCCGCGCATGTCCATCTGTTCATCCGCGCCGCCAGCCTCGACCAGAGCATGTCGCGATACCTGATCGAACGCGTCACCTCATTGCCAAACGTAACCCTTCATCCGCGCGTAGAAATTATCGCGCTCGAGGGCAGCGAGCGACTCGAACAGGTCCGCTATCGCTGCCGCATCCAGGATACCCAAGCAACGATTCAGTCAGGTCACCTTTTCCTGCTTACCGGTGCTGATCCCAATACGGACTGGCTTCGTTCATGCGGCGTTTCGCTAGACCGCAAGGGGTTTGTCCTGACTGGAACCGATATCGAAGATGGGGGCATCCGATCGCTTCCGCTGCAAACCAGCGTCGATGGCGTATTCGCAATCGGTGACGCTCGTGCCGGCTCGGTCAAACGGGTCGCCGCAGCCGTAGGCGAAGGTGCGGCCGTTGTGGCACAAATCCACCGGTTTCTCAGCGCTGAACGGTAAACTATGACGGCGGACGCAACGGGTGCGTCTAATATTGGCCCCGCCTGGAGGGTGCAGTGGACCGGCTAACAGCGATGGAAACCTTTGTATGCGTCGTGGAGTCGGGTTCCTTTTCGGCTGCTGCGCGAATTTTAAATGTAGGGCAGCCAGCCGTATCAAAGACCATCGCACTGCTCGAAGAACGACTCTCGGTGCGCCTGTTGCTGCGCTCGACGCGCGGTTTAATGCCAACTGAGGCGGGTCAGGCATTTTTCGCACGGGCAAAGCGCGCGATCGAAGAAGCAGAAGAAGCGGAGATTGCTGCCCGCGGTGCTGGCAGCAATCTCTCGGGACGCTTGCGCGTGTGCGCCGCCGTTACGTTTGCTCGGCTACACATCGTGCCTGCCATCGGACGGTTTCTCGAAGAACATCCTGATCTCAACGTCGACATGGTTCTGGACGACCGCAATGTCGATCTGCTCGAAGAAGGCATCGACATCGCATTGCGCATGGGACGACTCGAGGACTCGAGCATGACCGCACGCAAGATAGGTGAAGTCCCACGTCTTGTGGTGGGCACTCCCGCCTACTTCAAACGCGCCGGAATCCCCGCTTCCCCGGCGGACCTGTCTTCCCATCAAGCAATCGTATATAACCAGCGAGGTGGCGGCGGCACGTGGACTTTTCGACGCGAAAGCTCGGAAGTTGCCGTCGCCGTATCTGGACGCGTTGCCACCACCGCCGCCGAAGGAATCCGAGCGGCGGTTCTGGCCGATCTCGGTTTAGCCGTGGTATCCGAATGGATGTTTTCCCCGGAACTGAAAAGCGGCGAAGTCTGCTCGGTGCTCAACGACTGGCGGTTGCCACCCATTGAGCTTTGGGCCGTGTTCCCTAGCGGCCGCATGGTAAACGCCAAAACACGCGCATTCCTCAACTTCCTCACAGATATCCTGGACTTCCGCGCAGATCCCGTAGACACGGACGATCACCCATAAGGGTGCGCAACTTCACCGCGAACGCTCCGTTGGCAGCGACTAACCAGACGGTTTGTCAGCCTCGTCATCTATACGTTTGTATAAAACAATTACGCCAAGTAAGACGGAGCGTAACCGACCGTACAATGATGTTCCCACCGCGCAAAGACTAGTCTTCAGACAAGGCCTGCGACGCAGACATCCGTTCTCAGCGGGCCGTGACGCTCCGCCGTCTCCTTTCAAGATAAAGTCTCACTTCCGCCCGTAACCTGATTGATCAGGATAGCAAAATGGCGTTGAATACGACGGCCCCGCCGACCCCGGAAATGGTCAGTGATAGCCTCGCGCGTTCGATCCCCGATGCGATTGCGGTTCGGTCTCGGGACGCGTGGTCGCAAATTCTCGCCACACGGAGTGAATACTCTTCTGCCTCCATGGATTTGATGATGCCGTACATTTCCCCCGGTGCCCGCACGCAGCGTTCAAGCTGGCCAGTGGGCCGCCCCGAAGGTGCGCCAAGCTCAATTATCACCGTCATGAGAAGCTGTCCGACACCCTCGTATCACTTTCCTGGCACGATTCGACGCTATGCAATTATGAAGAACAGGTGTGGGCATGCGGCCACGCCCGCTCATCGGGACGGTGTGCATTGAGCGGCAAACCTATCCGCGGCGGCGATGCGATCTACCGCCCGCGGTCCCGCGGACGAGCCGTGCCGTCGAACGGCAGAGAGATTATTCTCGCCTCAGAACTCGCGAGACTTCAGTGCTTGATAGGCTGCTAGCCGGCTTGCGGTCAGCATCGGTCAGATCCGGTAGCAGCGCTATTCCCGCAGGGGATAACTAATATGCCGCAAAGCGCATGGCGCCGCACTCCCGACGTAGATAGACTGCTTCGAACCGCAACAGACCATCTTCCAGAATGCCAACATGCAAATCCTTGTCACCAGTGCGTCCGGCGCCAACGGCGACGGATATGGTTCGCTTCTTTCTTTTTCCCTCGACGGAACACCACAAGGTACGTTTAGCGCGGATCCTCGCATCACGGACCCCCGCGGCCTGAGCGTGAGCGCGAATCGACGACTTCTCTATGTGAATAGCGGCAGCGATCGAATCCTCGCACTGGACGCCACCGGAAATGTGGTACGGGACACCGGAGAGATTCCCGGGCTCAATGCGGGAGGCGGCAACCTTGCGCCCGATGACACATACCTGGTCGGAATGCGCAGCGCGCGGACAATCGTCGCGTTTGACGCCGATCTCGCCGGTGCACCGCAAAACGTCCTGCCTGCAGGAATCGTTCCGTTTCCCCGCGGTTTTGCGTCGGCCGAAGACGGAACCATCTATCTGGCCTCGGGCATCGGTCCAGAAGGTGAAGGGGAAAATAGCATTGCAGTATTCGACGCGGAGGGCACGTCGCTAGCGTCCCGATTCATCACGGACGAATCCGTGAGTCCATTAGATCTCGCGATCGCGCCCAACGGGAACATCGTCGTATCCAGCGAGTTTCCGTTTCGCGCGCACGACGCCGTGACGAGCATTCGTGAGTATGACCGCTCGACCGGCAGCCTGGTGCGTGTATTTACCCCTCCATCCGCGATCGGCTTCCATCAACCTCGAGGATTACGGTTCGGTCCCGACGGACATCTGTATTGCGTTGCACGCGACAACGTCATGGCATTCGACTTTGGCGATGGACGCTTCCTTGATTCCGTCGTGCATATGCCACGGCTCAATGGCCAGGCGATCGTCTTCTTTCCACTTACACTACTCGCGGATTAAATTCGCCAGTCGTTGCCACGACCGGCTCGACTTCAGATCGGTGCAACGATGTCTGAACTTTTCACCCGATTGCGCGCCGCCTGTGAACGGCCTGCCGCGCTCGTCGTCTGCCTTGTCACCTTCCTTGTCGCCGGCAGCGCACGAGCAACGGACGAGCTTCGAACCGCTGTCAGGCTGACCGGATCGTCCGCCACCCAACAGACCACCATAGACGATCGCCAGATCAGGGTAAAAGTCGATCATGCGATGCTTGCCGCCGACCATAGACAATCGCCAACAGCCGATGCCTTCTCTCGCACGTCAGTGTCGGCACGCGTTGCTCCGTTCGAACAGGCACGATCGCGTACCCCAAGTCCCAGCTTCGTGAAAGTGCTCGGCTTATACCTCGTTGCCGGTCTGATGGTGGGCGTTCTTCCCGCTTCGTTCCCGTTGGCCTTGATCCTGTCGGCTGTTGTCGTCAACAAAAGCGCTCCCACCACAGGGCGTCGCGTTTTTACGCTCGCGCTGTGCTATGCCGCGGGTACGGCCGTCGCCTATATAGCCCTCGGTCTAGTCGCGGAGTCCAACGAGCGTACTTCGGGCGTTCCTGGGCATCCGCCGTGGCTCATTCTTTTTGCCGTGATGCTCGTAACGTCGGCGATACGGTTATTGGCGGGTGACCTCGTGCACCTTCCTGCGCGATGGCAACGCACGCTAGTGAGCGCCCCCCTCAGATAAGCAAGGCAGGCGATTATCTGGTTGTCGCTGGAATCGGCACGCTGTCGGCGCTCGCCGTGGGTGCCCACACAACGACTCGTATGATATCCGAGCTCGCTTTCCGAGCACCCGCAGACGGCGGGATCACGGTGGTGGTGGCACTGTTGGTGATGAGCGTTGGGCTGGGGTTGCCTCTGCTCGCGATCGGAAGTGGTATCAGGACACTCCTGCGGCGAACCTGTGCGTGGAAAGATGGCGTAAAAGTCTTCTTCGCCATTGAGTTGCTTGCCACAGCCCTTCTGATTGTTTGGCCCTCACTGGACAGCACGCTACGGCTCGTCATGGGCTCATTGTGGCTACTCGTCGTCATCTCCGAGCTAGGCTTGTTCTCCTCCGGTGGCAGACCCGGAACAATCTGTCGCAAACCAGGCCGAGGCATTGCCGCCGCAGTGGCGATCTGGGCAACAGTATTGCTTGTCGGTCCCGTCACCCGTCGTGTGGACATCCAGCATCTGTTGCAACATCTGGAAACCGCGGCGCGAGTGCCAGCCAGGTCCATCAACAGTCGTCTCGCGAACGCTTCGACACCGGCCCCGACCGTTCCGCAATTCGCCCGCGTGAATCGTAAGACGTGAGCTTGAACCTCGACAGCATGACAGAAGGTGGACCGGTCAGTCCTCGACCGACGTCTCGCCGTCCATGGCCATCGACAGAATCCAGTTCTTGAATGTAAGCAATTGTGGCAAGGGCGCGGATTGTGACGGAAGCATCAGAAAGTAGCTCAACCCAGTCTTAAGGGGACGCTCAATGGCGAGCTGCACCGCACCGCTACGCAGTTCGTCCTGAACGAGGAAGCTGGGAACCAGGCCAACGCCGATACCGGACGATACCGCCTCGATAAGGTGAGAAGTTAATTCAAATTGTGGCCCGAGGTTCATCGCCTCAGAGTCGAGCCCCTGGGCTTCGAACCATCGCCCCCAGACATCCGGTCGCGCGGCAACGCGCAAGAGCAGATGCCGCGATATGTCTGCCGGCTCATTCACCGGCGTGGCGACCGCGAGTGCCGTGCTGATGATCGGCAGGAGCGTTTCGTCGCGCAGGCGATACGAAGCCACACGAGGCCATGCGCCATCGCCAACGCTGATCGCGGCGTCCATACCTTGTTCCGACAAATCGAACTGGCCGATTCTCGAATGAAGATTGATCAGGATACCGCCGTGTTTGATGTAGAAATCACTTAAGCGGGGAACCAGCCATTTGCTGGCGAACGTGGGAAGTGCAGCGAGATCGATGGTGCCGCGCCCTGTTGCCGAAGCAATCGCATGAAGCGATGCGCTCCTCACCCTCTGCAATGCAGCACTGATCTCCCGATGATAGGCAGAACCGATTGCTGTGGGCAGTAGTTTGCGATTGTTACGCCGAAACAACGGGACCCCTAGCAATTCCTCCAGTGCTTGAACCTGGCGGCTTACGGCGCTCTGAGTCAGCGCCAACTCGGCCGCTGCGCGGGTAAAACTCAAGTGCCGAGCGGTCGCGTCGAACGCTATGAGCAACGACATGGATGGTGTCAGGCGGCGTGGGTTCATCCTTGGTCCTCAAGCACTTGACTCGTATCACGGCGAGGGTCCGCATTCAGTCGAGCTTCCCTCGGCTTTGTGATATGAATGTTGGACGCGCACTATAGCGTTGAATAGACGACACTTCTCATAACAACTATTCCGACGAGGCATAACCGCTCGCAGCGCGCCGGCCTGCGTTTACTCGATGCACTCAAAGGGCGACGGAGTCAACAACCCCGCCGCCCTGCTCGCGTCCCGATGAATTCAATCAGGCCACGACATCTTCAGACACCGACGCGTAGTCGGTATAACCGCGGGCGTCACCACCGTAAAACGTCGTGCGATCGTATTGATTGAGCGGCGCACCGCTGCGCAGCCGTTCCGGCAAATCGGGATTAGAGATGAACATCCGACCGAAAGCAACAAGATCCGCGTGGCCGTCGACAATGATCTGCTCGGCATTCTCACGCGTGAAGCCCCCTGCGGCGATGATCGTGCCTTTGTAGATCCGGCGAATGTCCTTCGAGGAAACGTCGGAATCGCTCGTCTCCTTCTCCACGATGCCGCGAATGCGAGGTTCAATCACATGCAAGTAGGCGAGATCATACTGATTCAGTCGTCCTGCCACGTAACCGAACGTCGCATGCGGGTTGCTATCGGACATCGTGCCGTACGTACCGCTCGGCGAAAGACGGACGGCCACACGGCCCGGACCCCAGACGGAAACGACCGCGTCGAGCGTATCGAAGAGGAAGCGAGCGCGATTTTCGATCGGACCGCCGTACACGTCGTCGCGGTGGTTCGTCCCATCGAGCAGAAACTGTTCAAACAGGTAACCATTGGCGGCGTGAAGCTCAACGCCATCAAATCCGGCCTGCTTCGCAAGCACGGCACCGCGACGGAATTGCTCTACAATGCCCGGAATCTCATTCGTTTCGAGCGCGCGGGGAACGGGCAGTTCCGCCTCGGCAATCTGGCCGTTCTCGTCGCGAATGGCGGCATGTTCGAGCGAGCGCAATGCGGATGGCGCAACGGGCGTGACGCCGTCGGTATTGGCCGGATGCGCCTGACGTCCTGCATGCCACATTTGCAGGAATATACGAGCGCCCTTGGCATGGACTGCGTCGATCACCCGCTTCCAGCCCTTAACGTGTTCCTCAGTATAAATTCCGGGCGCCTCAACGTAAGCAATGCCGAGCCGGGCTACGGCCGTTGCGTCGGAAATGAGCAGCCCGCCGTCCGTCGCACGTTGTGTGTAATACTCGACCATGAGATCACCTGGGACGTTGCCCGGCTCAGTGCGCATTCTCGTGAGCGGCGCGAGCACAACGCGGTGTTGCAGTTCGAAATGTCCAACTTTGGTACGACTGAAAAGCTTGCTCATGATGTCATCCTCAAAGGAGTATTGGGTGACTGTATGGTGGCGGCAAACGCCACCATACAGTAGAGGCTACTGAGCAATAGTTATAATTCCTGAGCGGAATGGTGACTCGCGACCGGACACAATTCCGACAAGGACAGAACGAGCCAAAGAGCTGACGGCGAACTGTAGGGACGTCTCGAAGCCGGAGCGCGTCGCTGGACACTTGCTTCAAATTCCCATAGAACGGCGTGTTCACATTACCGGCATTGGCCTGTTTGAGTAACAGCAGACGTATGCAAATGTCCGCCAGCACGGCGAGTGCGGTTGCGACGGCGCCCGACGCGAACAGCAGCCTGAGATTACCGCCTGAGCCAGTGAATATGACGGGATACGCGTAGCCGGAGAGCGCCTGGGAGGAGCGAACACGCGATAGAGCGGCGGCCCCAAGATCGTGCCCACGCCATAAAGAATCGGGAACTGCTTGCTTCACGAATCACGCGGCGATTCGTCGACCCGTTCCATCACCGCTCTTACGCGTCGGCAAGCAGGTAGCCTTCTCCCCAATACACACCGTCTGCCCGGATCGTCGTTCGATCGAGTATACGATGCTGATCCCCGGGGATCGGCGTAGCACAATGGGCAACCCTAAAGTTGTCGGCGATGACGACATCGCCTTCGAGCCAGTGATGCACGTAAGAAGCACCTGCGCGAGAAAGGTGATCATTCAGATCGCGCCTCAATGCCATGAACTCTTCGTTCGTATAGCCAGCAATGCCGCTAGTAAGGCCGACATTGAAGTACAGCGACGGGTCGCGAGTGGCGGGATGGCGCATGACAAGCGCGTGTTCTACTCCGTTTCTATGGAGCGTAACGAGGTCATAGATTGAGGTCTTCCGGTCGTCTGGGAGGGTCCTGTACGCTTCCCGCAGATCTGTAAATAGCGTCTCGCCGCCATCGGCCGGTCGTGCAACCAGATACCAGATCGAAATAGGCGTCGCCCGTGCGCGGAACGAACCGTCGGAATGCCAATAGCGGCCAACGTTTGTGTGACCGTTAGAGGGACGGCTAGCCACGCGGAAAATTTGAGGAAACTCAGCCAACTGACCTTCGCCGGGTGGAAACGTCTCGAGGTCGCCAAAGATCTCTGACATCCTGACCTGATCGACGGGCGAGAGTGCCTGATTCCGGATGGCCAGCAAGCCATGCTTGAGAAGCGCTGCGCGCAAGAGACCGATATCCGTTTGCGTCAACGAGGCCAGATCGACCTCTTCAACCCGCGCACCAAAGCTTGTATGCATCGCGCTGATCTTCATCGCTTCCTCCGATGGTGGCAGCCGTGCCAGATATCTCCCGCGGGAAGTCCGCCTCAAATGTCTCTACGCGTCCAGTCAAGGGAGCGGCACACATTCGCAAGAGCGGTTCGCCTGGGAAAGACGCTCCCGGCTGATGGTTTGCGGGGAACGTCCGACACCGACCATTCCCCGTTTTCGTTCGTGCAGATCAGGCCGCCGCGCCCGCGTCGACCGGCTTCGTCCATTCGTTGCCTTTCATGAACGGGTCGTATTGGGTATGAACGATGTGATTCGTGTAGTTGCTCATGACCTTCGTTGCCACGCCGAGGATAACTTCGAGCACGTTTTGCCGCGTATATCCGGCAGCGAGGAACGCGTCGACATCGGCGTCCGAAGCGAACCCGCGTTCGCGAACGACGATGGTCGCGAAACGGTGCAGCGCTTCGAGCTTCGCGTCAGGCAAAGGCTTGCCTTCGCGCAGCGCCGCGATGACGCCGGCGTCCATCTTGATCATCTTCGCCAGAGCAGAATGACCGGCCATGCAGTAATGGCAGTTGTTCTCGAAGTTCGAGGTCAGATAGACGACCTGCTGTTCGTGCGGCGTCAGCGTGCTTTTCGAAAAGAGATCCCACAATGCCGAATAGCCCGCAAGCAGCTCCGGAGACTCGGCCATGTGCGACTGCAGGTTCGGCACGAAGCCGAAAGTCTTTCTTGCGTCTTCGAGGCCCTGCTTTGAGGCAGCCGGGGCTGTTTCGATCGTGTACGAATTAAAGGTGCTCATCGGCTGCTCCACTGAATGAAAATGATGATGAGCAGATGCTACGCGAGGCGCCAATACTGCGGAAGACAGCGCGGCGGCATAACGTTCATTCCTGGCATGCATAGGTGAAACGCGCCCGGTGGCGCCCGATTCGATCTCGTCGCCGAAAGGATCGACATCGCGATACGGCTCCGAGAAGCGGCGCTTACGGCGGTCGTCAGCGCACTTTACCTGCCCGATCAACGCGGATCGAAGCGAGTCAAGGCGTTTATCGATCTGATCACATCGCTCATCGGCGTGCAGGAGTCAGCGCAGGCTGTCATCCTCGACCGCTGCCCTAAGCCGACTCTATCTCGGACAGCGTCGTGCAGCGCGTTACGCCTTCCAAGGCGGAGTGCCGTTCCGGCTGGCATTGCGCCGCGCGCAATGGACGATTGCACAGCGTCCGTATTCTGTGCGGCGCGGTGAATGATTAAGCTTTCGGCAGTCGACGACGGATAGCAACACCTGGCGTCGCCGGAGTCGGGGTCACGGAAATGATCTTGCCTGGGTCCCGCACCCTGGACCAGATCTTCAGGTCTGAAGTGATCTCATTGCCCAAGGAACTACCATGTCTACGCCCTCGCGTCCGCTCACCGGAAGCCCGCACTCTGTTCAGCTCACACAAGGGCTAATCGCCCTGTTTGCCTTCAGTTGCGGAGCGATCGCCGCCAACCTCTACTACGCACAACCCATCACCGAGTTGGTTGCCCCGGCACTCCATATGTCGGCCGGAACCGCAAGCCTGATCGTTTCGCTCACACAGATCGGCTATGCGCTAGGCCTGTTCTTCATTGTGCCGCTCGGCGATCTGATCGAGAACCGCAAGCTGATGATCGCCACTGCCATCGTGTCGATCATGAGTCTTGCGGGGGCATCCGTCATGGATTCGTCCGGCTGGTTCCTCGCCGTGTCGTTGCTGATTGGTTTCAGCTCGGTCGCAGTCCAGATCCTGATTCCCCTCGCCGCGCATCTCGCGCCTGACCACTCTCGCGGACGTGTGGTCGGCACGATCATGGGGGGACTCCTGCTCGGCATTCTGCTGTCGCGGCCACTCTCAAGCGTCGTGGCCGGTTACTTCGGCTGGCGCTTCGTATTCGCAGCCGCCGCTGTACTAATGACCCTCGTCACAGCCGTCCTCGTACTGACGATTCCGCAGCATCAACCCACTCGTCGCACCACATACTTCGAACTCATCGGCTCGTTGCTGCATCTCATCCGTACGACGCCAGCGCTGCGTCACCGCTCGGTCTATCAGGCGTTGATGTTCGCGTCGTTCAGCTTGTTCTGGACAGCAGTGCCGATCGAACTCACACGCTACTATGGGTTGTCGCAATCCGCTATCGGGCTGTTTGCCCTAGTCGGAGCGATCGGCGCCACGTCCGCACCAGTGGCGGGCCGCCTCGCTGATGCTGGCCATTCGACGCAAGCAAGCTTTATCGCGCTCATAGCCGGCGCCCTGTCCTTTGTACCCGCGCTCGTGCACCCTGCCTGGGGCGTCTACGGACTCGTTGTCACCGGTATCGTGCTCGACTTCGCCGTGCAGATGAGCATGGTCGTCGGGCAACGCGAAATTTATGCACTACACGCGGAAAGTCGCAATCGTCTTAACGCCCTCTACATGACAAGCATTTTCGTCGGAGGCGCAATCGGCTCCGCGATCGCCAGTCTCTTGTACGAGCATGGCGGCTGGACGCTGGTAGCAAGCACTGCCACCGTGTTCCCGGTCATCGCATTCGTGCATTTTCTGGCAATCGGCCGGCCGCATGCACTGCGTCGCAGTTAAGCCAGGGCAGCCATCCCGCGGCCTGCATGCGGGAAGTTGCAGTCGGTTGCTAAACTCGCGCGCAAAATAGCTCAAGCATCAGGTGCGATGCACGGATGTGGCCGACGACTGCCATCTCGCCTCGCACAGTGCTCTCGAAGTAGTCGCGAGGCAGGCCTCGTTCAGACACGTGTCGCTGGGACGGTGCATCAAAACACTTTGCGACGTGCTGAACTGGACTCTAAGTTCCAGGGGCTGCTAGATGCCGTTCTCAAGCATTACGGCACTTACTTGACGGTTGACAGACCGCGTTCGGCCGACTGCGGCCGCTGGGCGGCGAGATACAGACGTTTGAGCGCCCCGCATACCCAGACAATTGTCATTCAGGCGGCCACCCATCGCACCCCGGCGAGCGGACCCAAGCGCAATCTCCGTGAGACGCCCGCTCTGCCGATTCACGACTTCCGAACCGAGCTGACCACTGCTGCTGTATGCCAGTTGGGAATAGCTCCTATGTCCCGGCGCCGCCTACTGCGAAGGTGTCGCATCAGCGATACTCGTGCCTCTATTGTTCTTGATCCGAGGCAGTCGATGGCCAAGTTTCTCGCTTATACAGCAGCATCCGCCCCTGCTGCGTCTCAACCGGGCCTCCGACAGGCAGAACGTATTTTTGGCGTCGTGCCGAATCTCCAGGCGCATTTGGCAGAGTCGCCGGAAACACTGTCCGGCTATTTCACACTTCTCGAACTTTTCTCTAAGAGCACGTTGAGCTCAGTGGAACAGCAAGTTGTATCGATGACTGCAAACTTCGAGAACAGCTGCCACTATTCGATGGCTGGACACAGCGCTCGCGCGTTGCTGGTTGGCATGGATCAGACGCTCGTCGCTGCCCTACGTGAAGGTAAGCCACTTGCGGATCCAAAGCTTGAAGCGTTGCGTCGCTTCACGACTCACGTAGTACGGGAACGTGGTTTCGTTGCTGATGCGGACATCAACGCCTTTCTGGCGGCGGGCTACTTTCGCCGAAACGTGCTAGAAGTGTTGCTCGGTGTAGCGGCGAAGATCTTGGGCAATTACACAAACCATATTGTCCGGACGGAATATGATAATTTCATGCGCGGGCAGGAATGGAGCAAGCCGCCAGCCTTCGACGCGAACGCCATTCCTACGAGGAGCGACTGATAGTGGCGGGCCCCGTCTTCATGGATCTCTGGCGTGGCCGCAGCATCCGATCGCCGCCCAACCAACAATGAGCAGACCATGAACCTCCCCGTCAAAACAAACGGATGTTCCGCAATCCGTGAATGCCGTGGAATCCCTTGGATCTGACGTCCGTGCAAGACTAAACGTACAGAACGCGACGCGTCTTTAGGTAGGCAAAGTACCGCTCGGGTGGCACTTCATGGTCCTGATCTTCGATGTGCTGATACCGGGCGAACCGGCATACGGCCTTCAACGACGCATCACGCTGACCCACCGACGCAGCCTCGGCGGCCCAGTCAATCGCGGCCTGCGCGCGGACGCGCGTCTCACCTCGATTGACAGCAAAGCGCGCAAAGCTGTGCAGCCGGTAGTCTGCCTTCACCAGTTTGCAGCCGACTGCACGGCGAGCGACAATGTAGGACTCCAAGGCTGGCATCATTCCATCACCTCCGGCCAAGGCTGTGCGATTCGCTTGAGCAACACGACGTCAACCTTGGCGTAATATGCTGTAGCGTCGATGCCGCGATGCCTCAGGACCATGCCCATTTGCTCGAGCGGAAGAACGTGACGCAACATCTCAGTCGACGCTGTGTGTCGCAGGAGATGCGCACCCTTTGCGAGTGAGCGCACCTTGGCACAGCTGGTCAGTGACATTCTTGCGAGGCATCGGAGAGCGTGCAAAACTGGGTGAGGTCGATTTTGTCAGCCCGCCCTGGTTTGCGGCATGGTTGCAGGGTCTGTTCTGTTCGTTGATCGGTGCCAGCCCTAGGCATGCGACCCCGATGGATTTGCCGTGACGCGAGGCGGCTATCTCGAGCGCCGAGATGCGGCGGAGCGAGAATGCCCCTGTTTAAACTGCTCCCCTGACCTCCACCATGCAATCCGCCCCTTCGTCGGTCCAGCGCATCTGCCGCTCCTAGCCATCCGGAGGCTGACGACCTGGTTCACTGCGGACTCGGGATGCTGCTGCTGACCGGCCGGCCCTTGCGATGCCGAGCGCGCCGTAGTTGACCAACGTTCGCGCGTCGTTCCTCAGGTACCTGGAGACGGCGCTCAGCTTCCACAGCGTGCTGAATTCGTAACCTTCCCTCGTCACCAACTGACCATCCAGGGCCTTGATTCACCCCACCGCCTCGCTGTCTTTGCCATGCGACACTAGCCATCTGGCGTGGTTGATTTCGGTCTTCACCGACTCCCGTTCGAGTGAGGCGAGCACCTTACTGCGAATACCGAACGCTTCGCCGTCTGGAACTTCACCGCCCCAGACTCCTCGAGTTTGAAGGCAAGAGTTATCGCCTCCGGGAAGCCGCCGCCGGACATGCCGTCACTTAGGAATCCGACGCATAATCCAATCGTGCTGCCTGGGGGAATTTAGCCGCCCACAAGTGGAGGAGTTTGAACTGCCCATCGGGGCCGTTTCGGCTGAGGAACTGATCGAGTCGCTCTGAAGCCACCCTGAACCGTGCCCCGTAGCTGTTCGCGTGGCGCCGCCGCATCGTCCTGGGGAGCGCAAGATTTCCGGCCAACCGGTTGCGTCTTGGCCCACGCTTCGCCCAATAGGACGCGGTCGGATCGTATCGTATCGTATCGTATCGTGCAGGCATTATGTCAACCATGGCCCGCGTCCGAACGGAGTAATGGCGCGGACCAACCCTTTATAGACGTTCAACGACTTGACCGGCGAACGGCAGATTTCGGGGTGCAACCGACGCTCGCCGCGCCGAGTTGGTCGGCAAGTTATCGGCCACAGCGGTCGTTGGCCCCTCAAGCCGTCAGCGGCTGGTATGGGTTTCTCAGTTGACGATGGCCGCCAGACTGGACGAACGGCCGACAGTCGCCGAGCGGCAGCACACGACCGACCCAGTAAGAAACATTTGCGCCTTGCAAAGGCCGGCCGTTCGGGGCGCTTAGCCGAGCCAACGGGACCCGAAGCCACCTTCCGCAACATGTCGCGCTAGTCCCCGATAGAGCCGAGCAGTAAATTCTTCAAGACAACGAATCTCGTGATCAAACCCAGTCGCCGATAAAACAGCAGAGTCAATGGATTAAGGTCTCCAAAAAAGGCACGTAGCACCCTGTTGATCAGCCCGGTTCAAGGTCAATTCAAGGAGACGGTGCACCAGTTGTTGTCCCCGTGCCGCTGGTCGCACACCCAAGATAGGCAAAAGCCAGGCATCGATGAGGTGCGCAGGAGCGCTACTTGCCATCGATTCGGGCGGTGCAGTACATCGCGACATCGCTGTCAGTTGCTTCATCAGGGAATCAACGCCTTCCAGTAATTTTCTGGGAGACATTCCGCTTCGGAAGCACATACTCAGTGAATCTTGAACAATCCCGGGCGCCATCCGTGGCGAGGTTTTTCGGCTGGAATGGTTTTTGAAATTTGCAGGAACCTGGCACATTAACGCGAGAATCCTCGATGTTTCGACGAGGTGCAGATAGGCCCGAAGATGCCGGTGACGGAGGGAGATTTCTTCCGGCAACCGCTGCGCGAACAGATCAACCCGAAGCACCCGTTGGTCGGTTTGGCTGACCTGATTAGCTGGGAGCGATTGGGCGCATCGTTGAGCGAAAGCTTCGTCCGTACGACGGTCATACGCTGGCTGAAGCGCTGGAACAGGCGGCAATCCTGTGCGACGCACGCCGGAAGTCGCCATCGTCGACCGTGGATACAAGGGTGTCGCGGTCGACGGCGTGAAGATCTACCACCCGGGTTTGCGGCGGCACATCACACGTGGACTACGCCCGATGATCAGACGGCGAAGTGCAATCGAGCCACCCATCGGCCACATGAAGACAGACGGAAAACTCGATCGGAATTGGCTCAAAGGTGCGCTCGGCGATGCGATGCACGCGGTGCTGTGCGGTGCCGGCCACAACCTCCGGATGATCCTCAGGAAGCTGCTGCTTCTTTGCGTCTTCGTTCTCGCTGCTTTGTTCAACCCCGGCATTGCCGCCAACGTGACGGTGTGGAGTCAGCCGCACGAGAAACGAATTGTTCAGGACGAGCTACTTAGTTCCGAGCTTTAGTTCATGAAATCTGGTCGACTGTACGACGACGCTGGCATCCTCAGCGCGGATCCGCGCTGCCGATACGGCTTTATCAAAGCACGCGGCGTGATCGTCGTCCGCAATAACGGCAGATGGTTCGTGCGGTTCACTCAGGTTAACGATACCGGGACCGTACGCTTAGCCCAAGGACTGTTCGGCGAACAAGCCTGCTACGAGCGGTGCGTGTGGCCCACGGACGAGCCGAATGCGCCAGATAGCAGCGGAACCCGCACGTCGCGTCATTCACTCATGCAACCCGAGTGGGAATGCGTTCGGTGCGAATCATCTTCTGCCAGTTGTCGGGCCCTGTTGTATGGATGGACTCGCCGTGCAGATCAATGCCGACCGTGACGGGCATATCTTCCACTTCGAACTCGTAGATGGCTTCCATGCCGAGTTCGGCGAACGCAACCACACGCGAGCGGCGGATGGCCTGCGAAACCAGATAGGCAGCGCCGCCCACCGCAACCAGATACGTGGTGCGATGACGGCGAATCGCCTCGCTCGCCGCCGGGCCGCGCTCTGCCTTGCCAATCGTCAGGAGCAGACCCGTGGCGCCGAGTACGCGATCCATGAATTTGTCCATCCGCGTGGAGGTGGTCGGCCCAGCCGGCCCGACTGCTTCATCGCGCACAGCATCGACCGGGCCAACGTAGTACAGCGCGCGCCCGTTAAAATCGGCTGGCAACGGTTGTCCGGCGTCCAGTAACTCGACCATGCGGCGATGCGCCGCATCGCGTGCCGTCAGCAATTTTCCTGACAGCAGCAGCGTTTGCCCGGCGCGCCAGGTAGCCATTTGTTCGGGCGTGAGCGTATCGAGGTCGACGCGCACTGCATCGACCGCGGCGGACCAGGTAACGGCGGGCCAACTGTCCGTCGCCGGGGGAGTGAATGCCGCAGCGCCACTGCCGTCCAGCATGAAGCTGATGTGCCGATCCGCTGCGCAGTTCGGAATCAGCGCAACCGGCAGTGATGCGGCGTGTGTCGGATACGTCCGTAGCTTGACGTCGAGCACGGTAGTCAGGCCACCCAGTCCCTGCGCACCGATAGCCAGCGCATTGATCGCCTCGTATAGTTCGATACGCAACGCTTCAGCCTGAGTTTGCGGTCCACGCTCCAGCAATTCGTGCATGTCGATCGGGTCCATCAGCGATTCCTTGGCAAGCAGCATCGCCTTCTCCGCGCTGCCGCCGACACCGAGGCCAATGATGCCTGGTGGACACCATCCCGCACCCAACGAAGGAATGACCGACAGTACCCAGTCTCGCACGCTGTCCGACGGGTTGAGCACGACGAAGCGACTCTTGTTTTCGGCCCCGCCGCCTTTGGCGGCCACCGTGCAGCGTACGCTGTCGCCGGCCACAAGACGCACGTGCACGACGGCCGGCGTGTTGTTACCCGTGTTGGTCCGCAAAAATAGCGGGTCGTCGACGACCGACGCGCGCAGTGGATTGTGCGGATCGGTATAAGCCGCGCGTACGCCTCTATTGACCAACGTTTCGACATCATGCGTCGTATTCCAGCGTACCTCCATGCCGATATCGAGGAATACGTTGACGACGCCAGTGTCCTGGCACAGCGGTCGCCGCCCCAGCGCGGCCATTCGCGAGTTCGTCAGGATCTGCGCGATCGCGTCGCGCGCCGCCGGTGAGCGTTCGCGCGCGTGAGCGCGAGCGAGATGGGTGATATAAGGCGCCGGATGATGGACGGCGATGAACTGCAGTGCGTCCGCGATCGAGCGCACGAAATCATGTTCGTGAATGGTGATCATAGGTCAGCGGAAAGGAGGAGTCAGCGCGCCGGCCACACCGGTCAGTGCGGCCGCTCGTGGGAATGCGTGAGAAGCGGACGCCTAGGCGTGTATCTAGGCTGTCAGGGCGAACAGTTGCTTCAGGTCGTGAATGCCAAGCTTCAGATAGGCGTTCTTGCGATGCGTGACCACACTGGTCGGCGCGATATCGAGTTGCCGGGCGATCTGCTTCGCGGTCAGGCCGGCGAGAATGCCCTCGCACACTTCGCGCTCGCGGCGACTCAGTTGCGGAAAGCTCCCGGTGAGCCGCGCGGCTTCCGCGCCGCGTCCGGTGCCAGTCGACGCCGCCTGATGCGCGGCCAGTTGCGCCTGTAGCTCGGTCATCTGCAGATGACGTTCGGTGCAGCCGGTGATGATCGGCGCCATCGTACTCAGCAGGTCCATGTCGCCGTCCGAGAAGAATCCCTGCGAGCGATCGCGATAGATGTTGACTGCAATCCACGTATCGCCGCCAGGGTTGCGTGCCTGGATCACCGATACGCGATCGATGATGCCGGGCCGGTCGTAACACGATTCCCGGTAGCACTCGTCGGGCACGTCGTGCGAACGCTGCCGCTGCACGAACAGCGCTGGACGGCTCACCGTGCGGCTGGACTCGCACAACGAGCGTGTCGGATCGGCCAGGTAATGACGGTCCAGATAGACGAATGCGGTGTCGTGGGCGATACCCGCCGACACCACACTGCTGGTGCATAGCAATTGCGGCGCATGGTTCGGCCGGAATGCGAATGCGGACAAGTGCCCCACGCGCAAGACTCGCGCCAGCGAGGCGATCAGTTCGCCGGCGAAGCCTGCTTCGCCGATTCGTCCTACGATTGCCGCAGTCATCGATAAGCAGTCGGGCGGCCCGGCGGTCGACAAATCGATCGTTCGCACTTCCACGGCGTCCTCCTTTTGTCGGCTGGCAGAATGTGCGCTGAGCCGACGGCTGTCTCTCTGTCCCTGAATCGACTGAGTGTCGGTGGGGATCTTTCATTATCATCCGCACGGTGTCCTGGCTGTCAACCATGAATATCACGACGCCGGCGGGATATATCGGACGACCCGCTGGTCGATTGCACCGAATACCGACTGTCCTGCGGCGTCGAACATCTCGACTCGCATCCGGTCTCCGAAACGCAGAAACGGCGTGATGGGCGCGCCCTCGCGCACGGTTTCGAGCGCCCGGCGTTCGGCAAGGCACGCCGAGCCGACGCTGCGATCTGCGTTCGACACCGTGCCGGAGCCGATCACCGTACCCGCGCCCAGCGCCCGGCTTTTCGCCGCATGGGCGACAAGATGCGGAAAATCGAACACCATGTCGGTGCCGGCATGGGGGGTGCCGAGCACGGCGTCGTTGACCGACACGGTCAGCGGCAAGTGCAGCCGGGCACCGTCCCAGGCATTGCCGAGTTCATCTGGAGTTACGGCGACAGGGGAGAACGCCGTCGACGGCTTGCTTTGGAAAAAGCCAAAGCCCTTTTTGATTTCCGCAGGAACAAGGGCACGCAGGCTGACATCGTTGACCAGCATCAGCAGCCGGATATGGCGGCCGGCCTGCTCCGGGCACGATCCCATCGGCACGTCGCCGGTAATGACGGCGATCTCGCCTTCGAGGTCAATGCCCCAGCTTTCCGCTTCGAGCGCCACGTCGTCGCGTGGGCCAAGGAACGTATCCGAGCCGCCCTGATACATCAGGGGGTCCCGCCATAGCTCTTCGTCGAGCGTCGCGCCACGCGCGGCGCGCACCAGTTCGCTGTGGACCAGGTAGGCGCTGCCGTCGGCCCATTGATAGGCGCGCGGCAACGGCGCGGCCAGCGCTGCGCTGTCGAGCGCAAACGCGTGGAGGGCACGGCCCGCGTTGAGTTCGTCATACCGCTCTGAGAGCGCGGGAGCAACAGCGTCCCAGTAGTCGAGCGCGGCTTGCAGGGACGGGGCAAGGTCTGCGGCGCTCATGCCGTAACCAAGGTCACGGCTCACCAGCAGGAGCTCGCCGTCGCGCGTGCCATTTTTTCGGGTAGCAAGTTTCATGTGTGCCGCCAATCAGTTGTGCAGGGTGTTCCAGAGGGCCTGGTCGCGCTCGGCAGTCCAAACGCGCGGGTGTTCGATGCCGGTCAGCTCGTCGTAGGCACGGGAGACATCAAAGGCAAGCACGTGCTGGTAGATTGGCCAGTCGCCGAACTTCGGCCGCATCGCCGCATCGGCTAGCGCGTGACAGCCCTTGAGGTCGCAGCCGTCGCGCAACCCGGTGCCCACCGCGTCGAGCAGCGTCGAGATAAAGTCGCGTGTGCTGTCGATCGCTGCGTGCACGTCTTCGCGCGAACGCAGTGCGGCGCCGCGTCCGGGCACCATCGTCGTCGCGCCGAGGCTGCGCAGATGCTCAAGCGTAACGGTCCAGTCGCGCAGGTAGGCGTCGCCCGTGTAGACTCCGCAGTGATTTTCGACGAGGTCGCCAGAGAACAACACGCCGCAATCAGGCAGCCAGCACACCGAATCACCATTCGAATGACCGCGTCCCAGATGCATGAAGCGGATCTCGCGATTGCCAAACCACAGGCTCATCTCACGCTCGAACGTCAAGTGCGGATAAGTGAGTCCCGGCACCTCCTCGACACCGGAAAAGAGACGCGGAAAACGGCCTGTCTCGGAACGAAAGTCGGCTTCGCCACGCTCGTGAATCCAGTCGTTCGTCGCCCGTGATGCAAAGATGGTCGACTCGCCGAACGCCGCGGCGCCCAGCACGCGCACCGCGTGATAGTGCGTAAGAAAGATATGGCGAACCGGCTTGTCGGTGACAGTCCGAATGTCGGCGAGCCACTCGCGCGCGAGTTGCGGCGTGGCCCGTGTGTCGACGGCCAGCACCGAATCATCGCCAACAATGAAACCGCAGTTTGGATCGAACTCGCTGATATAGCCGTAGACGTTTGACGCCAGTTCCACGAGACGGGGTTTCTGTTCACGCAGGTCGGAAGCGGATGCAAATGAGGTCGTCATGATGGGTCAGTGATGGGGAGAAAGGAAGTTGCGGGCAGCGTGCAGGCAGGCAAGCAGTACGTCATGGTCGCCAATCTGATTGGCAAGCAGGAACAGCAGCCGGGCGTTAAGCTCCGCACTTTCCCCGCTCCCCAGTCCATGGTGGACGTCGACTAGCGCAGCGTAGAAACTGTCCGGCTCGGAAATGTTCGGGTGGATCTTCATGGTGCGATCTCCAGCGGCTCGCCGAGCGCAGCGGCAAGCAGGCGGTCAAGTGCTTCGGGTGTGGGGGCCTGAAGGCGTGCAGCGCGATACAGGTCGGGACGCAGCAGCAACAACGTGCCGGGTGCTTCGGCGAACGTGCCGCCGTCGTCGAGATCGGCACCCGGCGCACAGACGGCTATATGCAGCAGCGGCCATTTGTCCGCGTGGGCCCGCAATTGGGTAGCGGTCCTATCTCTCGCGTTGCGCGGAAAGTAGAGCGCCAGCAAACGGGTGCCTTGCGACAGGCTGTAGCGTGCGAGCGTCGTCAATCCTTGCGGCATGCGCACGACCAGGTTCTGGACCGATTCGCCTGCGCCGTCGATGCCAGCAGCGCACGGGTATCGGTTGGGCACGCACAGGCGCCCCGTGTTGACAAGCTCACGGGCGAAAGGATAAGTCCGTGCGAGCGACAGCACCGCATCTCGCAACCGCCACTCCATCTCACTTTGCGGCGCGAGAAAGCGCGCGGTGCGTTTGGTGACGGCGATGTTTTCCGCCGCGGCCGCGCGTCGTTCGGTGCAGTACGAATCGAGCAGCACGTCGTTCGCATTGCCGCCGAGCACGAGCGCTAGCTTCCAGCCAAGGTTGTCCGCGTCCTGAATGCCCGAGTTGCCACCACGTGCGCCGAACGGACTCATCGCGTGCGCCGCGTCGCCGATGAACAACACACGGCCGAGGCGAAAGTGATCGAGCATCTGGGTGCGGTAGTGCCACGGACCAATCCAGACCATCTCGAAGTCGACGTCCTCGCCGAGATGCGCGCACACGCGCTCGCGGGCAACGTCTGGGTGACTGACGCGCTCGGGGTCGCAGTCCGGCGCCATCTGGTAGTCGAGACGCCAGACGTCGTCCGCCATCGGATGCTGCCAGACCGCCCTTCCTTCGTTGAACGGCGCGGCGACCCACGTCCAGCGTTCGACCGGCAACGGCTTCTTGAAGCGAACATCGCAGATGCACCAGCGGTCGGTGCCGTGCTCTGGCTGGATTTGCACGCCAAAATAGTCACGCAACGGGCTGTTCGCGCCAGTTGCGTCGATGACCCAGTCCGCCCCGATCGCGTAAGCTCCCTCGGGCGTGTCGATTTGCAGGACCACGTGATCGTCGTGACGTACAGCCCCGGTTACGCGATGTTTCCAACGCAGGTCGGTGAGACCGAGCTCGGCGATTCGATCGACCAGGAACCACTCCAGATAGAACTGCTGCAGATTCAGGAACGGCACCTGAGCCGACAAGCTGGCGAGTCTTGCGTCAAAGGTATAAACCTCCTCGGCTTCAACCAGGGTTCGGCCCACCGACCACTGCACGCCTTTGTCCAGCAACCGCTCATAGATACCGAGCCGGTCGAATACTTCGAGACTCTTTTGCACATAGCACATGCCACGGCTCGAGGCTCCGCGTACGCCGACGGTGTCGTCCTCATCGAGAACGACGGCGGCGACGCCACGCGTAGCGAGGTCGCAGGCTAGCGTGAGTCCCGCCAGGCCGCCGCCAACGATGACAACGGGATAGCGACCCTGTGCCGCGCCGGCGAGTTCCGGCGGGGTCAGAAAAGAAAACACCGGTAACTGGTAACCGGCGCCGCCGTCCACCATGGTGTGCCGGGCCGACAATGCCGGCGGCGTGGAGATCGCGGGAATGTTGTTCGACATGCTCACGCTCCGACAGCCTGGCGGAGTGCGGCTTTTCGTTCGGTCCAGCGCTCAAGCTCGCCGTGTGCGGCCGCCTCTTTGCTGCTCATGTACTCGGGCGAGCCGATAAGGGTGGTCAGTTCGAGCCGGATACCGTTGGGATCATAGAAGTAGATCGAGCGGATGAAGTGATGATCCACCACGCCGATCACCTCGATACCGGCCGCTTCGAGCCGGGCTTGCGCGTCCTTCAGCGCAGCCTCGTCGTCTACCCGAAGCGCAAGGTGATTGACCCAGCGGGGTGTGTTGAGCGACGGCGCCGCGATCGCGTCGTCACCAAGGTCGAAGAACGCCAGATGCGAACCGTCTCGCAGTCTGAAAAAGATATGAACATATGGGCAGTATTCGCCGGTGCTCGGCACGTTGTCCGCCTCTACCAGGTGCACGAGCGGCAACCCGAGGATGTCCTCGTAGAAGTGGCGGGTTTCTTCTGCATCGCGGCAGCGCCACGCGAAATGATGCAAGCCATGAATCGGGACCATGATGTCTCCTCAATCAGAGTGTTGAATACCCTGTTGAGGATCATTGTGGACACTGGATGCCGACATTGCATTCCTCCCGGAAGAGGAGGCCAGGGTGCGCAGGAGAGCGCACGTTGTGGCCCCGGATCGGACTTCATCTCTTGGGAGGATAGGCGGTGCGTCGCTGGCGGCGTAGAAATGAGCCCCATACCGATTGGAGCCTGGCGATGCAGCTTTATTCGTATTTTCGTTCATCCGCGGCATACCGCGTTCGCATTGTACTGAACCTTAAGGGTCTTTCCTTCGATACCGTGCCGGTCCACATGCTGCGCGGCGGCGGCGAGCAGCATCGCGCCGAGTACAGCGACATTCATCCGCTGCGCCTCGTGCCGGTGCTGGAAGTCGAGGGGTCGCTAATGAGTCAATCGATTGCTATCTGCGAATATCTGGAGGAACGCTGGCCCACGCCGTCCTTGTTACCGAAGAGCCTTGAAGGGCGCGCACGCGTGCGCTCGATCGCCGCGGCCATCGCTTGCGACATTCATCCGTTAAATAACCTTCGTGCACTTCACTATCTGGTGAAGGAGTTAGGTCTCGATGAGGATCAAAAGCTCGCCTGGTACCGGCACTGGATCTCGCTAGGGATGGAGGGCGTGGAGCGGATGCTGACGGCTTCTTCCCAACCCGGCGCGTATTGCTACGGCGACACGCCGACGTTCGCCGATGTATTCCTTGTGCCACAGGTTTCGAACGCATTGCGCTATCAGTGCAGGATGGATGGCTATCCGAACGTCATGCGTATCTATGCGACCTGTTCGACGCATCCGACCTTTGTCGCGGCAGCTCCGGATCAGCAACCCGACCGGGATTAAGTGTATCGGCACGGTACGGTACGAAAGCAGCCGTCTCATGCAGGAGACGGCCACCGGCGCCCCAGAATGCCAGCCTCAGAAAACGTGGCGGATACCTAGATCTGCGCCCACGGTGGTGCCCGGCACCTCGTTAAGCGCACCGTCGATGGATAGACCGGTATTCATCGCACCATGGTTGTTCACAACACCGACCTGACCGTACAGCGACGTGCGCTTGCTGAGGAAGTACTGTGCGCCTAGCGCGCCCATCACCGAATTGTTCGCCATATGGTTGCGATCATTGGTCCACTAGACGCCGCCGCTCAGGTCAATTTTCTGCGTGATGTAACAATCGAGACCGCCGCTATAGACGTTACTGTCGAATGATCCCGCTATCTTGTAGTTGACGAATGCGGCTTTTGCGGTAAGGATGCCGAACTTGTAAGTTGCTCCCAAGGCACGCCCTTCGAACGCGATGCCGGTGGGAACCGGCGTCTGCACGGTACCGCCACTGTTGCCGTCGTAGATCGACGCATTGATCAGCAGGCTGCCGCTCTCGTACCTGAGGCTTGCCGAATACTGCCGGCCCGCCTGGAAATTGCCCGCTTCTCCACCCAGAGCGAGCATGACGCTCCCCTGGAATCCGGCAATGGCTGGGCTCGTGTACGAAATACCGTTCGAGTTGAAGATACCGGTCCCCGCAACGTTGTCGATATAGGTCACCAGACCGCTGCCAAACTGCGAAAACCCTCGCGGGTCAGTCTCGTAGAGGGACAGGACGAATGGCGAGAACTGGAGGCCCGCGGTGACGGTGCCGTACGTGCTATCGAGCGCCACCCATGCCTGGCGGCCAAACATGTTGCCGTTCGAATCGTTAAAGCCACCATTGGCCACGCTGATCCCGCTCTCGAGTCTGAACCGCGCTTTAAGGCCACCGCCCAAATCCTCTGTACCGGTCAGGCCGAACTGCGACGGCCCGGAACCGCTGTCGATCATCGAAAACTGGTGACCCGCATTCCCTCCCATCGTTGCCTCTGCGGTCTTGCTGGTGTACAGCAGACCGCCGTCGACCAACCCATACAGCATGATGCTGCTCTGCGCCTGCGCTGCCCCCGCGACTAGCAGGCCAATCGCGCATGCGGTGAACTTCAATCTCACATGCCCTTATCTCAACATTTTCTATTTGTCTCCTCGACTTCTCTAAGAATTTCCCTCGCGACGGAATTGTCGTTTCAGGACACTACATGTCGAATTTGCGTCTCCTCCTTTACAACTTTCACTGCCAATCCGAAGTATTTATATTTCGTTATGCTTACTATTCGCATCAGTCTGTAACCAAAACATGCTTCTGTTCAGATCTGATTCAAAGCCCCCGCGTCGACGTGGAAAACGATGCAGGTTATTGGCCCCTCCAGGCCTTACCCGGCCGGGTTGCATTGACCATCTTCAGTTGTCGAGCGCCCGCGCAAGCTCCTGGAGCGTTTTATAACAGGGCAGCACCTGGGCCACGCTTGCGTTGGGTTCGCGGCCCTCACGAATGGCGCCGAAGAACTCGCGGTCCTGCAACTCGATGCCGTTGATCGAGAGCGCTATCTTCGACACGTCGATCGACTCGTCCTTGCCCGTGAACAGCTCGTCGTAACGCGCGAGGTAGGTGCCCGTGTCGCCGATATAACGAAAGAATGTACCGAGCGGACCCTCGTTGTTGAAGCTCAGCGACAACGTGCAGATCGCGCCAGTGCTGCTCTTGAGCTGGATGCTCATGTCCATCGCGATGCCAAGCGTCGGATGGACCGGCCCCTGCATTGCATTAGCCTGCACGATCGTGCCGCCGGTCTGGTAGGCAAACAGATCGACGGTGTGCGCCGCGTGATGCCACAGCAGATGATCGGTCCAACTGCGGGGTTGACCCAGTGCGTTCATGTTCGTGCGGCGGAAGAAGTACGTCTGCACGTCCATCTGCTGTATCTGGAACTCGCCCGCCTGGATTTTCTGTCTTATCCATTGGTGGCTTGGGTTGAAGCGCCGCGTGTGACCACACATGGCGACGAGACCCGTGTGCGCCTGCATCGCTGCAACCGCCCGCGCCTCAATCCAGGAGTCAGCCAGGGGAATCTCAACCTGAACGTGCTTGCCGGCCTGCATGCACGCGATCGCCTGCGCGGCGTGCATCTGTGTCGGCGTGCACAGGATCACGGCATCCACGTCATCGCGTGTGAGGCTCTCTCCAAGTGCCGTCGTCACGTGGCCGATTGCATAGCGGTCAGCCACCGCGCGAGTCTTCGCAAGTTCGCGGCCAACCAGCGAGACTACCTCGACGCCTTCGATGTGCTGAATTGCGTCGAGATGCTTCGTGCCAAATGCGCCCGCGCCGGCTATCGCTACTTTGATCGTCATGCGTTTTCCTGATTCACGTATTCAACCGCGTGCGTCCTACCTCTTCTGGCCAGTACAGACGCATAGGATTGTCGACCAGCAATTGATGCTGCCGGTCCGGGCTCGTGGCGATATGCGGGATGAAATCCACCAGCAATCCGTCGTCCGGCATGTGGTTCTTCAGATTGGGGTGAGGCCAATCGGTGCCCCACAGCACACGGTCCGGGAACGTCTCGATCAACTGACGCGCAAACGGCACGACGTCCCGGTACGCGGCCGACTCGCCATCGAGCGCCGGCGGGCCGCTGACCGACAGGCGCTCAGGGCAACTGACTTTGGACCAGATGTTCGGGTGCTCGTGCATGAGTCTGATGAACCGCTCGAACTCCTCCCCGTCGACCGGCTTGCTGACGTCAGGCCTGCCCATGTGGTCCACCACCACCGTTGTTGGCAACCCAGCGAAAAAGTCCCACAGTTCCGGCAAATCCGCGGCTTCGAAGTAGACCACCACATGCCAGCCGAGCGGTGCAATGCGCGTGGCGATCTCCATCAATTCGTCCTTGGGCGTAAAGTCCACCAGACGCTTGACGAAGTTAAAGCGCACGCCACGCACACCCACGTGGTGCATGTCCCAAAGCTCCGCGTCCGTAACGCCGCGGCGAACCGTTGCCACGCCGCGCGCCTTTCCACCAGAATGCAGACAGGCATCCAGCATCGCCCGATTGTCCGCGCCGTGGCACGTGGCCTGTACGATCACGTTGCGCGCGAAGCCGAGCCGGTCGCGCAATGCAAACAACTGATGTCTGGACGCGTCGCAAGGCGTGTACTTGCGCTCCGGGGCAAAAGGGAAATCGGAACCCGGACCGAAAACGTGGCAGTGCGCGTCAACACTGCCCGCTGGCAGCTGGAATCGCGGTTTGCTGGGGTCCGCGTACCAATCGAGCCAGCCGGCGGTTTTTTCAAACTTCATGTCTGTCCTTCTTCAGGGGTTTGAGAATAGCGGCCGCCTTGGTAAACCGGCCGGCGCTCGGTCCGAAAGCACCGGTGCAGCGGATCGTCTTCCTCGCGCATCTGCACGGCGCTCAATCGACGTACCTCAAACCCGCCTTACTCAAGGTCTCGCGCATGTTGTACATGTCGAGACCCAGTTCGCCGGCGGCGAGGCGTGCGCGCTTGGCGATTTCATTTGCTTCCCGTTCTCCCGCAGCATCGGCGACCTGCTGGGCGTCTGTGGCCGGCACGATGACAGCACCGTCTGCGTCCGCCACTACGACATCACCGGGGTTGACGAGCGCACCGGCGCAAACGACCGGCACGTTCACCGACCCCAGCGTCGCCTTGACCGTGCCTTTAGCGCTGATGGCGCGCGAGAACACGGGAAACTGCATCGAAGTTAGATCCGCCACGTCGCGCACGCCGCCGTCTATGATCAGGCCGCGGGCGCCGCGAGCCCGGAATGAGGTCGCCAACAGATCGCCAAAGAAGCCGTCCTCGTTGTCGGCACTGCAACTTGCGACGACCACGTCGCCGTCCTGGATCTGCTCGGCCGCGACGTGCAGCATCCAGTTGTCGCCCGCATGCAACAGTACAGTCACCGCCGTGCCGCAGACGCGTGCACCGTTGTAGATCGGGCGTATATAAGGCTTCAGCAGCCCCACTCGTCCCATCGCTTCGTGGATTGTGGCAACCCCGAAACGCGACAGTTTTTCCACTGCTGCCCGGTCCGCCCTGACGATATTGCGTTTGACGATGCCTAGATTGTTCATGCTCATGGTCACAACCCCTTCGCTTTCAATACAGCGTCGAGCCGCGGATAAACGCGCCGCGCGTTGCCTTGGTAAATCTTGTGGCGATCCACCTCAGACAGGTGCTGGGTGGCTTCGATGTAGCGCCGGGTGTCGTCGTAGTTAAAGCCTGTTTGCGGATCGACGCCGCGCACCGCACCGATCATTTCGGACGCAAACAGGACGTTATCCACCGGGATAACCTTGGTTAGCAGATCGATGCCGGGCTGGTGATAGACGCAGGTGTCGAAGAAAACGTTCTGGAGCAGATGTTCCTCGAGTAATGGCTTTTTCAGTTCCTGTGCCAGTCCGCGAAAGCGGCCCCAGTGATACGGCACTGCACCGCCGCCGTGCGGGATGACGAACTTCAGGGTAGGAAAATCCTTGAACAGGTCCGAGGTTAGGCACTGCATGAAAGCGGTCGTGTCCGCGTTCAGGTAGTGGGCGCCTGTCGTGTGGAAACACGCGTTGCAACTCGTGCTGACGTGAATCATCGCCGGGATCTCATACTCCACCATCTTCTCGTAGATGGGATACCAGTGACGGTCGTACAACGGAGGCTCCTTCCAGTGGCCGCCCGAAGGATCCGGGTTAAGGTTGATGCCGACGAAGCCGTATTCCTTCACACAACGTTCCAGCTCAGCAATACAGGTCTTGGGATCGACGCCGGGCGACTGTGGCAGCATCGCGGACCCAATGAAGTTGTCCGGAAACAACTGGCTGACCCGATGGCACAGTTCGTTGCAGATTGCCGCCCACGTGCTGGAGGTCTGAAAGTCGCCGATATGGTGCGCCATGAAGCTGGCGCGCGGACTGAAAATAGTGAGGTCGCAGCCTCTTTCCCTCATCAGGCGCAACTGGTTTTGCTCGATCGACTCTCGCAGTTCGTCGTCGCTGATTTTCAGGTCTGCGGCATCCGGCCTCAAGGCCGGATCCTTGAGCTCTCTGACTTGCTGGTTGCGCCAGGTCTCCAACGCCTTGGGAGCCGTCGTGTAATGCCCGTGACAATCGATAATCATTGTGCAGTTCCTTTCCAGACTGATGCAGGAATCATGGCCTCGCCCCGCATCAGAAGGCGTGCGGTTCGCAACAGCGCTGCTTTCGTGACGTTGTGCGGATTCGCCGGGTCGAGTTCGAGATCGACGCTAAATTCACCGGTCGGGTGTTCGACCGAAACTTTCCTGGTCGATGCCCCGGCCATGACGGCGACGCCTTGCGCGACTGAACCGTCGAGCACACAGGCCGTACCGACCGTGACCGCAGCAAGAACACCGATTGCGTCGTGACACACATGCGGGATAAAACTACGCGTGCAGATGCTGCCGCCTTCACGCGGCGCCGCGACCAACGTCATCTTCGGGTAGTTCTTCGCAATGACGTCGCCCAATCCCATTGCATGGCCGCACGCTATGCGCAGCCGCTCAATGCACGCCTTTAGTTCCGTGTCGGCGTTCATCTCGGCCACTGATTCGTAGCCCGTACGCCCCACGTCAGCCGCTCGCAGGATCACCAGTGGCATGCCGTTATCAATGCAAGTCACCTGAGTACCGTCGATCACATCGCGCACCCGGCCCGTGGGCAACAGGCCCTCGCAGACGGAGCCGGCTGTATCGAGGAAGTTAATCGTGATCGGCGCACTGGTGCCAGGCACTCCGTCGATGCGTGCATCGCCTTCGTACTCGACACCACCATCGCGCGTCAGTACTGTGATGTCGCATTGCATACCGGTGTTGAGCGTCAGTACGCGTAGCGTCGTCGTGTCGCCATGCGGCTCGACCATGCCGGTCTCCAGCGCGAACGGCACGACGGCGGCGAGCATGTTGCCGCAATTGGGTGAGGTGTCCACGGTGTCGCCTTCCGGCTGGAGTTGCGCGAACAAAAACTCGAGATCGACGCCTGGTTTGCTGCCTCGGCTAACGATCCCCACTTTGCTGGTGAGCGGATGTGCGCCGCCCAGTCCGTCGATCTGCCGCTTGTCGGGCGAGCCCATGATGGAAAGCAGTACGCTGTCACGAGTTGAAATATCCGCGGGCAGATCGGCGGCGTTGAAAAACGGTCCACGCGATGTGCCGCCGCGCATGAACAAACAGGGAATGGAGTTTTGCATCGTCACTTTCCTGGTTACTTGTTTTCAAGAACCAGCAGCCCGTACGCGGTATTCGAAGCCGGTACGTGGTAGAAGCGATGCACGACCTTCACGTGCTCATCTAGCGCGCCGCGCATGATGAGCCACATGATGCATTCGATACCCTCCGAGCCCGTCTCACGTAGCAGTTCGGTGTGTCCGATTCGGGCCAGCTCGGCCGGTTCGGCCACAAAACGGTCCAGCCATCGATTGTCGTACTCTGCGTTGATGACGCCTGCCCGCTCTCCCTGTAACTGGTGCGAAAGACCGCCCGTCCCGAAGATGGCTACCTTTATGTCGGCGTCATAGGATTCAATTGCGCGCCGGATGGCTTTACCCAGGTTGAAGCACCGGTTGCCGGTAGGCTGCGGGTATTGAACTACGTTCACGCACAGCGGAATGACCTTGCACGGCCATTCGTCTGGCTGTCCGAACATGACCGAAAGCGGCACGGTCAGGCCGTGATCCACGGTCATGTCGCTGACGATGGTGATGTCGAACTCATCCAGAATCAACGACTCGGCCAAATGCCAGCCGAAGTCGGGATCACCCTTGACCACGGGTACCGGACGCGGGCCATAGCCTTCGTCATGAGGCTGGAATTCACTTCCTACGCCTAGCGCGAACGTCGGCGTGAGGTCGAGTGCAAAGCAGGAAGCATGGTCGTTGTAGACGACGACGCACACATCGGGCCTAGCCTGCGCGATCCACTTCTTGGCTGCCTGCATGCCATCGAATACCGGCTTCCAGTAGGGTTCCTGTGTTTTGCCGTGGTCTACCGCGGCGCCAATCGACGGCACATGCGAGGTGCCGACCCCCCCCAGCAGCTTAGCCATTGCATTGCTCCTTCTTGCTCCGATTGCCTGCGATAGTTCTGCCGCCGTCCAGCATCATCTGACGGAACTGATCGACGGTCATGTCGGTCCCCGACATCGCCGCACCCAGATGTTGCATCGACAAACCATCAAAGATTGCAAGCTTGAACATGTAGTAGATGTTGCCGCCCAAACGCAGCATGCCGAGCCAGTCGCGTTCGAGCACGACCGCACGCTGTTCTGCGTTTAGCGGCAGAGCGTTCAGATAAGCTTCGGGATCGGCGCGAAATGCGTCGCGATTGGCAGCTATGTCAAGCGATTTGGCGAACATGTTGATGTGATAGCCCCTGCGGTGATTCACGCCATCAAATACGTAGGTGCCGGGGATGTCCTGATACTCGCGAGTCATACTCTTTGTTGATCCCATGATCAGACTGCCTCCTCGAACGGCAAGCCCGCATACTGTTCGGCCAGCGCCGCTTGCGCGTGGTGTGACGATTTGAGGTACGTCAATTCGTATTCCTGGGCGCGTTGGTCAAATTCGCTTGCCGCAGGGAAACGGTGCAGCAGGTTCGTCAGATACCACGACGTGCGCACCGAGCTCCAGACGCGCCGCAACGCCATCGCACTGTAGCCGTCAAGCAGCGACGTCGAGCCACGCTCGTAGAAGGCGGCCATCGCCCGCGATAGATAGAAGACGTCAGACACGGCAAGGTTGAGTCCTTTGGCGCCGGTCGGCGGCACGATGTGCGCGGCATCTCCAGCGAGAAAAAGACGGCCATGACTCATCGGTTCAGCCACAAAGCTGCGCAGCGGAGCGATCGACTTCTCGATCGACGCTCCGGTGATCACGGCATCCGCGAGTTCGCGCGGAAAGCGGACCTGGAGTTCGCTCCAGAAGCGGTCATCGGACCAGTCTTCGATTTTCGTGTCCAATGGCACCTGAAGGTAGTAACGGCTAAGCCTCTCGTTGCGCATCGAGGCCAGCGCGAAGCCGCGCGGGTGGTTCGCATACACGATATCGGGCAGCGGCGGGGTCTCCGACAGGACACCGAGCCAGCCAAACGGATAGACTTTCTCGAACTCGCGCAGCACGCCTTGCGGAATCGTCTTGCGGGACACGCCATGAAAGCCGTCGCATCCGGCGATAAAGTCGCAGTCGAGTCGTATCGCTTCATCGCGATATTTGAATGTGACATAGGGCCGTTCCGACGTCACATCCATCGGCTGAACGTCCTCGGCCTCGGTCAGGACGGTCGCCTCGCGCTGGTCGGCAGCAGCAAAAAGATCTTCCTGAATGTTGGTCTGCCCGTACGCCACGAAGCGCTTTCCGAGGTGCTTATAGACATCGATGAAGAAGCTGTCACTACTGCCCCACACGATCTTCATGCCGTCGTGCGCGTGACCTTCGCGGTCCATCCGTTCGCCCAGCCCGTTCGCCCGCAACACATCGACCGTGCCCTGCTCCAATACACCGGCGCGAATGCGCGACAGAACGTATGCACGACTGCGTTGCTCGAGCACTACGCTGTGGACACCCGCCCGGTGCAACATCTCCGATAGCAGCATGCCCGCGGGGCCCCCGCCGATAATGGCCACCTGCGTTCTCATTGATCATCTCCTACGTTTCATTGAACGGGCTGGACCCGCTGCGTTACCGATGAGGAATCTTAGATATCCGTTCCGATCACGGGAAGTGAACCCAAAGCTATCGTGATAGACTTTTCCGATCACATCGGAACGTTCGTATTCTCATGACTCTGCAGCAGTTGCGCGTCTTTCTCGCGATCGTTGAATTCGGCAGCTTCCGGCGTGCGGCGCGCGAACTGGGCGTCTCTCAGGCCGGGCTCACCAACAGTCTGCAAGCGCTCGAAGTGGGACTGGGGGTGACGCTGCTGCTGCGCTCGGCGATGGGCGTGGCGTTAACCCCTGAGGGCAAAAGCCTGCTGGCTCGCGCGCAACTAATCGATCGCGAAGCGCGGCGCGCCGTGGAGGAGGCACACTACGCGCGTGGGGATATCGGTGGTACCTTGCATGTCGGACTCGGCCCTACGCCCACCGCAGCGCTACTTCAGTTGGTGGTGCCGGACTTTCACCGGCGGTTTCCGGCAGTGAAGCTGAAGCTTTCGAGCGGGCTTTATGAGCAGCTCCTTCCCCCGTTACAGCAAGGTTTGATTGAGCTGGCGCTGACTGCGGTTCCCGACGAAGGCCCGGGGCCGGGGTTTAAGAGCAAGACGCTCTTCAGGAGCGACCTCGTGGTAGTAGGACGGCGCGACCACCCGCGCGCAGCCGCCCACTCGCTTCGCGATCTGGCGGATTGCGAATGGATCCTGCTCGGGTCGCCGGGCGGACCGGGTGGCACGGTCACGCGCTTTCATGCCGAGCAAGGGCTGCCGCCGCCCCGCGTAGCCGCGACCTGCGAGTCGTTCACGCAACTCGCGGCTTTGATCAGCGGCACCGACTGGCTTGCTCTTCTGCCGGCCGTGGTTACGAAGCGTGGCTTGCTCGGCACTGAGGTCGTTGCCATCAAGCTCAAGGAACGATCACAAGGGTTCGAAAATCACCTGGTGTATCGCGCAGACCCGCCGCTGACGCCGGCCGCCGCCGCCTTCGCCTCGATGTGTGAGTCCGGCGCGCGGATCGTGGGGCGGGGCCGTAGCCTCACGGCGTGACGCAGGCGGGGGCCAACTGCACAGCCATCGAGGTTCAGCGGCGAAAGTGGCCAGGAGGTGCCAGGAAACGCGCCTTGAACGCCCGATGAAAGTGGCTGCAGTCACGAAAGCCGCAGGAATAAGCGATCGATTCCGTGCTTCGGCCGGAATATTCCGGCACCTGGAATCTGAAACGTGCCAGTTCTAGCCGTTCCGCCAGAAGCCACCGTGAGAAGGATTCAGTGTTTTGAGCAAAGCGCGACTGGATGGTCCGCACCGTGCAGTGAAAAATCCGCGCAAGAAAACTAATTTCAAAATCAGGATCAGTGATATGGCTCGACGCGACGCTCTTGATATTGTCCAGGCTGAGCCGCTCATGTCCTGGGCGGCTGGACACCTCTGCTGCCACGACGCCCAGCAGCCCGAGGACCGGCCGGCTCATCAGGTCCGCCAGCCAGAGTTTGCCCGCGCGTCGCGCCGTGCACATCAATTGCATCTGTGAGGCCAACTGCTGTCCTGCATGCGTGCTGCCAATCGCCACGTTCATATCGAGCAATGAGACGCCAGACCTCTCCAGATTCAGCAGATTTCGGTCAAAGCGCAACGAACTGAGCATCATCGGGCTATGACGGTCGAAATCAAGGCGGAAAGGCAAAGCATTGTCGATGAGGAACGGCATACCCGGAAGCAGTTGCCATTTCTTTCCCGCATGTTCGGCGCGATAGCTCGAAAATTCGCAGAAGTTGAGGAAAAAGCTGTCATCTGACCGTCTGCGGATTTCTCGCTCGCCTCGACTAACCAGATGACCCGGCGCCGAGATAGACGCCAGCACCGATTCTTTCAGAGCATAAGCTTTGAAATTGGCATTGAACGCGACGTCTCGAGGTGGTTCCGGCTGAATCCCGGAATAGACACGGCAGACCGCATCACAAAAATATTCGAACCTCCCGCTTTCGTCGACTTCGGTCGTGGAAACCTCCGCGATACATTCGATCGCTGTCGCTTCGCACAGAGTCATGATTCTTCATCCTTAGTCAATGCCGTCTCAGCATAAACGCACCAAAATCCTGATTTCAAAAGAGATTTACCAAGGAGGGAGACTCATGCCGAGTCAGAAATCGTCGTTCGTTTTCATTCATGGCGCGTGGCATTCCAACCGGACGTGGGACAAGGTGATGCCACGGCTTCAGGCCGCGGGACATGCCTGCCGGGCAATCGATTTACCAGGCGCCGGCACGAACGCCCGTTTTCCCAAAAGCTTTTACCATCGCCCGCTAAATCCTGCCCGCTTCGCCACCGAGCCGTCGCCCAATCGTGCCGTCACGCAGGCGCAGCGTACAGAGGCCGTCGTTGACGTAGTCCGGCAGATGACGTCGGAAGGCAATAGCAAAATTGTACTGGTTGGACATTCGCTTGGGGGTCTCACCGTGTCTGCGACAGCCGAAGCCGTGCCGGAACTCCTTCACCGTACGGTCTATCTTACGGGCTTTATGTTGCCTCCCGGAATGTCGGTCGTTGGTGTCCATCACTATGAGGCGATGGCGACGGCGTTGGTGCCGGGTCTTCTGATGGCCGATCCGCAAGCTGTGGGCGCCCAGCGAATCGACGTCAAATCCGAAGCGTCAGACTATCGCGCTAAACTAAGGGAGGCCTTTTATGGCGACGTAGAGGAAAGGGAATTGTCCGCCTTCCAATCCTCGCTTCACTGTGACGAACCTGCGAGTGTTGCGGTTGAGTCTTCGCTGGTGACTCCCGCCCGGTACGGGCGAGTGAAGCGGCATTATCTATGCTGCACCGAAGATAGGGCAATCCCTCTGGCCGGGCAGGAATTCATGATCGCCGCCGTGGACGAGGCCATTGGCATGAAAACGGCCGTCCATAGACTGGAGGCGAGCCACTCTCCGTTTCTTTCCATGCCAGAACAGCTGTCTGAGGTGTTGCTGGAGATTGCCGGGTGAGGAGCGTTGGTGCTTCATTAGCTCGTGGGTTAACTCCCCCCTCCCGAAAACGCGAAGGCGATCCAAAGGCAAGCGCCTTCCCGGCGATCAAGTAACGATACGTCGATCCCAAGCGAGTTGTGCATGAACCTCGAACTCGGCACCAAGTCGTGGAAGTCGACATCCGGCACGGTCCGCGCGCTACAGCGTGGACGTCGTCGACCTGCCGCGACAAAACCGGTTAGGTTGCCGCACGTTGGTCATGCGCAAAGCGGTACCGTTATACCAGCGATGCACGTTCGCTTGCGGCTCGCGCCGACAACGCTCCTTGGCTGCAACTGGAGATCAATATGTAAAGTACTGCTTATATTTTGCGGCCGTGGTCAGCGGCGGAGGTCTTGGTCGATGATGTTGTATAGGTACTTTGACTGGTGGGTCCTTGACCGGCGTTTCCCGCTGGGCATTGATCGCTTCGACTCGGCAAGATTGGCGCCATTTTTGTCGATGGTCACTTTACATCAAGCGGAGAGTCCAGGCGTTTGAGCACTCGGGCTATGTGGCGATACCTCGGGAAACATAGCTGGCATCGCTGTTGAGTAGTGCCTGGATAACTCGCGCGTTATGATTGGCCAGCGCAACCGCTGTGCAGTTATATCCTCGTCGCGCTATGAGTTGCTGCAGCCACACGCTGTGCATGTCGATTTTGGACTTTACGAACCGTAGCACCTCTTCGCCGTACTTCCCTGTCAGACCAGTCCCGGCTCAGATGGTAAGCTGGTATCGTTGTGGGGATCGGCCATTTTGAGCCACTCGATATCGCACTATGGGTCGGCTACGATCCGACGTAAGCGGTAACGGATGACCGCTGCAATTGGCAGCAAATACCGAGACTGGGCGGAAGCCGGCGACGCTTTAGGTCGGGAGTGCGAGTCCGCAAATTCAGGAGGCCTCCGTCCAACGGTTCACGGGTGCGACCGTCAGCAACCCGCCAGATTGCTGACGCAGAACCCGGCCCGCCCCAATGTCCTCAATGGCCGAAACACCGCCGTCGGTTATCGGGGAGCGTTTTAATCCGCACCAGCCATCGTATGAAGCTTTCGACGGATGGACGAGAACGGCACAGCACGGATACACGGTCGCGCAGCCGGGCGCTTACGCCGTAGCCGTTGCACGCTCAGCGTTTGGACGACCCGGCAGTTGACGTAGCGGCGGCTGGTTGATGTCGTGCGTCGGTTCTATGCAGTTCTCCGAAAGCGTACAGTCTCTTACGGTTTCATTGTCCATAGCGACGCCGTTATACCGCCACTGCCGGACTGGCACCGGTTCGTCGACGAATGGGTGAGCCTCTATTTCTCCCAACTTCGACACAAACTCGGCACGCGGCGCTTTGCCAGCGCGTCGCCTGACTGGTGGCGCTCATTCGACTTCGCGAAATTTACGGACCTGCTAGACCTGCGGCTTGGTGTCGAGGTCGCGGCTGAATCTGGGAGAAGCCAGAAGCCAGAAGGCAGAAGACCGAAGACCGAAGACCGAAGACCGAAGACCGAAGGCCGAAGGCCGAAGGCCGAAGGCCGAAGGCCGAAGGCACGCAAGGATACCCCGCCAAACAGGAAGGCAACGCTGGAACCCCCGGCAAAAGGAAGGGACATGACAATCCGAAACATTGCAACACAACCCATTCCCGGGCAAAAGCCCGGCACGTCGGGGCTGCGCAAGAAGGTGACGGTTTTCATGCAGCCTGGCTACCTCGAGAATTTCGTGCAGTCGATCTTCGACTCGCTCGAGGGCACTGTCGGACAAACTCTCGTGCTGGGCGGCGACGGTCGTTTCTATAATCGCGCAGCCGTGCAGACGATCCTGAAGATGGCGGCCGCCAACGGCTTCGGCAAGGTGCTCGTGGGCCGCGGCGGGCTGTTCTCGACGCCGGCGATCAGTTGCGTGATCCGCAAGACCGGCGCGTTCGGCGGCATCGTGCTGTCCGCCAGCCACAATCCGGGCGGCGCAGACGGTGACTTCGGGATCAAGTACAACATCGCCAACGGCGGCCCCGCGCCAGAAAAGGTGACCGACGCGATCTACACGCGCACCGGCACAATTACGGCGTACCGGATCAGCGATGCGCCTGACGTCTATCTGGACGCGCCTGGCACGCATACGATCGAGAACATGACCGTCGAGGTCGTCGACCCGGTTGCCGACTACGCCGAGCTCATGCAGCGGCTGTTCGACTTCGACGCGATCCGCGCGCTGTTTGCGCGCGGCTTCACAATGCGCTTCGACGCCATGAGCGCCATCGGCGGCCCGTATGCGAAGGCGATTATCGAAGGCATGCTCGGCGCACCGGCCGGCACCATCGTCAACGGGGAGCCGCTCGAGGACTTCGGCGGCCATCATCCCGACCCGAACCCCGTGAACGCCGCCGATCTGATTGGCTGCATGAGCGGCGCGGCGGCGCCGGATTTCGGCGCGGCCTCGGACGGCGACGCCGATCGCAACATTATCGTCGGCCGCGACTTCTGCGTCGCGCCATCGGATAGTCTCGCGGTCCTCGCCGCGAACGCGACGCTCGCGCCCGGCTACCGCGACGGCATCGCGGGCATCGCGCGCTCGATGCCGACCTCGACGGCCGCGGACCGCGTCGCCGCCGGGTTAGGCGTTCGCTGCTACGAAACGCCGACCGGCTGGAAGTTCTTCGGCAACCTGCTCGACGCCGGCATGGCCACGCTCTGCGGCGAGGAAAGCTACGGCACTGGCTCGAACCACATCCGCGAGAAGGACGGCCTGTGGGCGGTGCTGTTCTGGCTGAACCTCCTGGCCGCGACCGGCAAACCCGTCGAGGTGATCGTGCGCGAGCACTGGGCGCGCTTCGGCCGCAACTACTACTCGCGGCACGATTACGAGGCGATCGACAGCGCGGCTGCGGACGCGCTAATGACGCACTTGCGCGCGCAGCTGCCATCCCTGCCTGGCCAGCGACTCGATGACTTCATCGTCGAAACCGCCGACGATTTCTCATACACGGACCCGGTGGACGGCTCGATGTCGCAGAAGCAGGGCGTGCGGCTCGTCTTTGCGGAAGGTTCGCGCATTGTCTTCCGGCTGTCTGGCACCGGCACCGAAGGCGCGACGCTGCGCGTCTATCTTGAACGATACGAGGCCGACAGCTCGAAACATGACATCCCCACGCAGACGGCGCTCGCGGGCCTGATCGCCATCGCCGGCCGGGTGGCCGACATCGCGGTCCGCACCGGTAGGAACGCACCGACCGTCGTAACCTGATTGCGGCTTTGCGAACTTGACTGGTGGAATCGGAAGACGGTGAAGATAACGCAGGTATCCTTATCAGGCACCGGGCCCAGCTGCTTCGCTTTCACGAACACGTGCTTCATACCGGCCGGTGCCGCCATCCCTGCCTTCGCTGTCGGATGGCGGTGCAGCCGGCTCGAGCTTGCACGCGAGCTCCTGCGGTGAGCGCCCTGCCTTGACCAGTTCCATCTCCTGCGCCCGAAATTCCGACGCGTCGGTGTTTGCGGTTTTCATGTGCCGCTGCGGTATCGCAATGGTGATACGTCATAGCGTCTGGACATTGACGCCACGAGGCATACGCCGGCCGCGGAGAGAGCTGAGCACGTGCAACCACGCTATAGACTCAGGAATCGCAAAGCAATCGATCTCCCCCAAGGTTTTGCACGCTCTCTTTTACGCCGAGGTCATGCTCGCACCTTCGGTTTGTCTAATGCTCCGTGTTCCCGGTGTTCGCACGCGCGACACCTGAATCTGCCAGCGTGGCGGGAGCTAGCCAATGAAAGGCTGCAAGCGACTTACCGTTGAACTGACATTCCGCTTTTGCAGGTACGACAGTATTTACGCGCTGATCTTCGACCACGCCAGTTACCAGCACCGAGCGGCCGTCAGGCGACGGGTCAGTTTTGCTCACCGACACGAGCGCGGGTTCTGCTTTGCTTTGCATCATTTGCTCGCACTGGTCGGCGTTTTTTTCGGCTATGCTCGCGCACCCAGCGAAGGACGCGGCGGCGACAGTGAAAGCAATTGTAAGAAGCCTACCTTTCTGCATACCTTTTCCTCACTACTGGCTACTGCTCAGATTTCTATCGGTTCCAGATTTGCACCACTACGTCTGGCAAATAGCGATTCTAGCGTTTACTTCCTCCCCAAAACGCAAAGGCCACCTCGTGTGAGAACGACTTCAATCCAGGTCTTTCCCGGTTTGACGGGGTTCCCATCTTGATTGACGCGCCGCACCCTCCGTGCTCAGACGATGCAAAACGAGGCGTTCGGAGACGTAAACCTTTGTTACAAGATTCCGAGAAAGCCAGCCAACCAAAGACATGACGGCGCGTTTATTAGACTAACGGATCAATCGCTCGCACAGTTGATTATTAATGCAGCGATCACGTGCTGCTCCCTTTGCTGTTGGCCTCACGGCGTTTGTATGGGAGTCCATATCGTTACTGATGTGAGGCCTTTCTTCCGATGGAGGTTCGTCATGTCGGAACATGTGGCACTCGCCCATTCGACGCACATCGAGTCCTTGAAAAAGCCGAAGTTTTCGAGGTCGACGGATGGCTTGAAGCGCGCGTTTTTCGCAGCGTTCGCAATCGCTTGCGGTATTGCTGCGGCAGATTCTGCACTTGCAGCTTGCGATCCGTCCAAGGGCGGCTTCGTCGCCGGCGTGTTGAAATGCTTTGACGCCGCGCATGCGCAGACCTTCGACGACTGGGACCACAGAAATGGACAATGGGGCAACCCGTTCGACCACGGTGTCGCCCTCGGTTGCAATGGGCTAGCGCCGGGATGCGGCCCGGCGATGGAGGCTGAGTATAAGGCCAACCGGAACGGATGGGTGCCCGCGTGGCAACCTGGGATGATGCAACCGGTCGTACCTCCTGCCCAGAATAGTGTGTCGCCCGCCTGGTCAACGGGGGGCATACCGGTCGGGTCGACGGGGGGCGTGCCACTAGATACTATGTAAGGGGCCAGCGAAAGTAAGCTCCCGGGAGTAAAACGAGGATTTCGATACTCGTTCCAAAGGAGCACACAAATGGCTACCTCTCACGCAGCCCTTCATGGGCAAGATACGACCATCGTGGGCCACCTGTATATGGCCCTGGAACTGGGCGACAAGAGCTGGAAGCTTTCGCTGGGCGATGGCCAGCGCGCGCCCAGTCGGTGTACGGTGCGCGCAGGCGATACCGCGGCCGTCGTCGCGGCCATCGCGAGGGCCAAAGCGCGCTGCCACCTCGCCACCGACGCCCCGGTGCGCAGCTGCTATGAGGCTGGCCGCGATGGCTTCTGGCTGCACCGCTGGCTTGGTGCACAGGGGATTGTCAACCTCGTGGTGGACTCGGCCAGCATCGAAGTGAACCGGCGGGCGCGCCGCGCAAAGACCGACCGCCTCGACAGCGACAAGCTGCTGTCGATGCTGATGCGCTACTACGGCGGTGAGCGGCGGGTGTGGGCAGTAGCACGAATCCCCACCGCCGGGCAGGAAGACGAGCGCCGCCTGCATCGGGAGCTGGGGCGTCTGCGAGAGGAGCGTACCGCTCACAGCAACCGGATCCGCTCGCTGCTGGTGCTGCACAACCTGCGGGTTGAGCGCATCGGCGGCCGCGCGTGGACGTGCTGGTGGGCGCAGCACGCCGCGCAGCTGCTGCCAGGTTTGCGTGCCGAGATCGAACGCGAATTCGAGCGGATGTCGCTGGTTGCCAGGCAAATCAGGACGCTTGAGGCGCTGCAGCGCCACCAGGTCTGCAGTGGCGCACAACCTGCGATCGCACTGCTGGCACAGCTCGCAGGTGTGGGCACTGGCAGTGCATGGACCATGGTCAAGGAACTCTTCGGCTGGCGGAAGTTTCACAACCGCCGTGAACTTGCCGGCTGCCTCGGCCTGGCGCCGACGCCCTACGCTAGCGGCACCAGCGAAGTCGAGCAAGGCATCAGCAAGGCTGGCAACAAACGCGTACGCTGGCTATTGGTCGAACTCGCATGGAGCTGGCTGCGCTTCCAGCCGGCCAGCCAGCTCAGCTGCTGGTTCAATGAACGATTCGCTGGTGCGGGCAAGCGCCTGCGGCGCATCGGCATTGTCGCGCTTGCGCGTCGCCTGGCGATCGCCCTGTGGCGCTATCTGGAATTCGGCGAGATTCCTCCTGGGGCCACTCTGAAGTCGTCCCGCAGCGCAGCTGTGGCGGCCTGAACGGCTAACGCCTATCGACAACAGCGGCCTGAAGCGCGCCCGGACAGTGGTTGGGTTATCCAGCGGATAACCGTAGTTCTAGATGGGGCGCGCCTCCGTAACGGGGGTGGTTCCAGCGCTTTGCGCATGCGGTATATGGTGACCAGTCTAGTGGGGCTGGCACGGATAGAAGTTGGTCACGGGGCAGTTACCCGTGGACATCAGACACCCCGACCTCAGTACTGTCGTTGAAGAGACACGCGCTATATGAAGGATACCGAAACGCCATCATGGCGGCAGAGAGGATGGTGGTGGAGGTTGTCCACCGCCGGCCAGGCGTCGTGGTCGTGACCGGCGACCCGCCGGCCGGCCGTGGACAACCTCCACCCGCTCAAACGGGAGAATACTGACGGGAAATGAACCGCAAAAGGGAGCTTGACTTTCAACGCCCCATAGAAGTACCACTGTGTTAAAAAATAGGATCGTCGGGGGAATCTATGGGTGAAATCGATGGATTCAGGCGACGTTGAGGAAACGACATAGCTTTCGGCAGGTGGCATCGAAGAGGCCTTGCTCGCGCTCAGAGCGGTCATCCAGGAGCGGGCCACCGTCTTGCTCGTCGATATACCGTAACACTATCGAGCCGGCGTCCAGCTTCCTGAGTTCGCGGTAAAGCTGCCGCTCTTCAACGAGACGACCACCGAGCATCCAGATGAAGTCCCGATGCTGGTGCAGGGTTTTTCGGCTGTAACCGCTGTCCAGAAGATGCAGGAGATACGGCGTGAATATCTTGACGAGATCCTGTCCGAACGGAATGTCCTGTTCCTCAAAGCTCCAGGACCTGGGACAGTTCTGCAGGTCTGGAACGAGTCGTTCAAGATCGCTTGATCCGGGTGTGACAATGGCGGTATTACCGACGATTTTTCGCTTGCTAGCCATGCTTTTGACCCGCTTGCTCAATTCCTGCCATCATTTCCCGGGCTTCGTTTATGAGGGAGCGCGGCTGTGCGAAAGGACGCAGACCATTGAGATTGACGTGCGCCCACGTAAGGGATCCAAACCAGTTTGTTCGTGCTGCAACGAGCGCGCAAGCGGCTACGATACGCTCGGAGAACGTCACTTCGAGTTCATCCCGATCTGGGGTTTTGCCGTCATTCTGCTGTATTCGATGCGTCGTGTCGATTGCCGTCGGTGCGGCGTAAAGGTTGAGATGGTACCGTGGGCCATCGGCAAGCATACGTTGACCAAGGCATACATGCTGTTTCTGGCCCAGTGGGCTCGTAAGCTGTCGTGGAAAGAAACCGCGCTGAGTTTCCGCACCAGCTGGGAGAAGGTCTTCAATGCCGTGGAATGGGTAGTCGACTGGGAGCTGAATCATCGTGAGCTCGGGACGATTCGCGCTTTCGGCGTTGACGAGATCCAGTATGGCCGGGGGCACCAGTACCTCACGCTCGTCTACCAGATCGAGGCCGGCTGCACGCGACTGCTCTGGGTCGGACAGGAACGTACTAAGGAGAGCTTCGCGAAGTTCTTTGCGATGATCGGCAAGCCGCTGTGCGAGAAGGTCGAATTCGTGTGTTCGGACATGTGGAAGCCCTATCTCGAAATGATTGCGCGTCATTGCCCGAACGCCCTGAACATCCTCGACCGTTTCCACATCGTTGCCAAGATGAACAAAGCGATCGATGAGGTGCGAGCCGATGAGGCCCGGCGCATGACGCGTGATGGCTACGAGCCTGTTCTCAAAAAATCCCGCTGGTGCCTGCTCGCGCGACGCGAGAACCTTACTGGCAAACAACGTGTTCGCCTGCGTGACCTACTCCAGTACAACTTACGTAGCGTACGTGCCTATCTGCTCAAAGAAGAATTCCAGCAACTCTGGGACTACATCTCTCCTGTCTGGGCGGGCAAGTTCCTCGACCAGTGGTGCAAGCAGGTGATGCGCTCACGCATCGAGCCGATGAAGAAGTTTGCCCGGACCGTGCGCTCGCACCGGGAGCTGATCCTCAACTACTTCCGTGCCAGAAAGCAGTTCTCCAGCGGCGTCATCGAGGGGCTGAACAACAAGGCCAAAGTCACTATGAGAAAAGCGTACGGCTTCCGAACCTTCCGATCACAGAAATCGCGCTCTATCATGCACTTGGCAAGCTTCCCGGTACGTTCTCAATAACTCGGGGCGAGCGCGGGCATACTGCTCAAGCAGGCAGAACGATGCGTTGTTCGAGGAGGTGAGGCAGGAGGGGAATCTTATCGGTGCAT
>NZ_JBNDMQ010000037.1:0-84669 GCF_050436665.1 Paraburkholderia sp. EB58
TTAGGGGACTCTTTAAGATTCTTCTTCGGTTACATGGAGAGAGAGTCTCAAGTGTTCGTCTACATGCTGGGCCTCCAATCCCCTTGCTCCGTAGGTCATGCGAGACAATGGGAATTCGAGCGCCGGATGCTTTTGCGTTCGCGCCTCCCTCGCCATGGACGATCTCTTCGCCACTATAGGAAAAACGTCACCGCATGACTTGACACGAAACGACAATTCACGAGAAGCGTTCAAAGCCCCTCCTCCTGTCACACAGGTGTCCCACACGTCAGTGTGACAGACCCTGCCGCAGCAAGCTCCACACCCTCCTCTTACCGGATCGACCGGCACCCGTCGCATCGCGCAACCCATAGCTCGAAGGTGAACCGCTCCCCGGCGGCAGCGCGCTCATTAAACGTATCGGTGCCGGGAATTCTGACTTGCGTCTTCTAGACCCCATGTAATTCTGGATTTGTCCTGGCACACACCACACGCGGGGACGGCTGTCGGGTTGCATCCCAAGGATTATGTCCGGCTGACGAACAACCATAACCAGATGGAGTAACTCAATGCGCAACAAAGATCCGACGGGTTGGTCCGTCGCCTTCATAACGCATCCATGATGCGCCCGGCTCCCGTCCCCAAAACCGAATTACTCCGGCAAACCAGCTTATACAAGGACACCCTTATGAACAATGCCCCAAAGAGCCTCTGGCAGGTATTCGTCGATGAATGCCGACAGTGCCTCATCGACTACTTCACGCCATTCATCCTCCTCGCGCGGTGGCTACGACGCCGTACGCGCAAGTGAAACGTCAACGATACATGCATGGAGACACGAGATGGAAACCACACGCTTTACCGCAGCCAACGGCCGCGAGGTTGTCAAGGTCGTGACCGACTCGGGCGTCACCGGCTACATCGACGCCAGCATCCCGCCCGAGGCGATCGAAGCCTGGTACCGGCGCCTGAGCGCCGATCTCAGGCGCCCCATCGCACATGCGCGACGCATGCTGCGGCAGAACCAGCGTCGCGCGACCAGGCCGATGCGCAAACGCACGCACCGTAGGCGCCCCGGCCCTCGTCTGTGGCTGCCCAGACGAGGTCGCCCGCTCATTGTGCTTCGCTAGTCCGCATCAACTTGCTTTCTGACCCGCCCATGGGAACCTGGATCCGTTGCCGCACGACGAGTCGTCGAGACGGGACCGACGGATCCACTTCATTACCTAAACGGAGCCCCACATGCAAAACGATCAACAGCAAACGTCACTGTTTTCTTTCGTCCATCCGGACCATGCGTGCCTTCCCCGCCCCGTCAGGGCGCTCTGCAACACCGTCGCCACACTGTTGTTGTTCGCCCCGGTTTTTATTGCCTGCACCTCGTGCCTTGGAATCCTTCTGGGACTCGCTGGCCTGCAGGGCGCCTGCCCGGCCCTGGCGCAAAGTATTGCCCTCGGGGTAATCGACATGATCAAGGGCGGCGCAATCGGATTCACCGCCCTCCTTCTCACCAGAGACTTCTTCGAACGCGAGCAGTTCGCGCAGTTCATCCGCGACGACCTGTACCACATGATCGAGAACGAGATCATGCCCCTGTTTCGCTAGGCGTGCTGCGTCTCTCGACGCCCGGCTCCCACCGCTTTGCCATTGCTTCTTGCCTGCACGGAGAATCACTCATGATTGATGTCATCGTATTCACGGCTCGCCTGTTCCCTCCGATGCTGACCGGCTCCCTCATGGGTGCCGGCGTTGGATCGGTTCTTCACCTCCATGGCATGCACCGACTGCTCACGATGCTGGTCTGCACGGGACTGGCGTTCGCGCTCCACCGCTATGTCAGCATCGCCCGATGGCTGATGGCTACCGCGACCCTCGCCATGCTGGCGCTTGCAATCGGTCAGTATTCTGTGCTGCTTGCCGGTCTGCTCGGCGCCGGAATCGTACTGTGGCTGGCATTGCGCGCCAGGCAACGGTACCTCGCGACCAGACAACCCACCCAGCCGCCCGAACAACAGCCCGGCCCACGCTCGGGGGCGCAACATGCACCCAGCGAAGCGACGCCCCAGCGGGCGTATTTCCTGAACGATCGCGTACTGCGCGCGCGGTTCGCCTTTGACGCCATCACGGGGATGGCTGATACAAAGAACCGGCTGCTCAATGCGGCACGCGATGTCCTCTTCAACCCGGCGCAGGCGAGAAACGGCATCCTGCTCTCTGGCGAACCCGGAAATGGAAAAACCATGTTTGCCGAAGCACTCGCTGGCGAGTTGCAGATCCCCTTCTTCTCGATTTCCTACCAGGACATCGCCTCGAAGTGGGTCAATGAAACACCTGAGCGTGTGAAAGCGGCCTTCGCGCAGGCCACCCGCCTAGGTCAGGCCGTCTTCCTGATTGACGAGGTGGACGGGTTTATCAAGGCCAGGAGCGATTCCCATCATATGGATAGGGATTTGACGAACACGATGCTCACCGAAATCGTCCGACTGCGTGGCACCCGCATTATCCTGGTCGCCGCCACCAACGATCTCGACTGGTTGGACGGGGCCGCTGTGCGCGAGGGGCGTTTCGACTTCAAGATCGAAGTGCCATCGCCTGACGCGCCAGCGCGTGAAGCGCTCCTTTCCCGCACGGTCTTCAAGGCGCTCGGACCGAACGCCGTCAGCTTGCCCGTACTCAAGAGTCTCGCGGCCCGCTGGGAAGGGTTCAGTGCGGCGCGTCTGATGGCCATCGGGCCTCAGCTTGGCGACATGCGGCGTGAAGGTCTTTTCGGAAATGGAGTGGTGTCGTCCGAAATTGCCATGCAGGCCATGCGTCGCATCCAGGGATCGAGAGGACACCTGCCGGAGAAGGTCAAGACGGTAGACGAAATGATTATGCCCGTGGGCTCTCGTGACGAACTTAAACGCCTCGCACGGCGCCTGCGCCATATTCACCGCATGGAACAGCTCGGTGGCTCGCTTCCCCGTGGCGTACTGTTCTATGGCCCACCGGGCACCGGCAAGACGCAGGCCGCGATGGCCGTCGCAAAGTCCAGTGGGTGGGCGGTTCTCAAGACGACAGGCGCGGACCTCCTCGCCAGCCATTCCGCGTGGAACATGCTATTCCGACAGGCAAAGGACCTGCGACCCTGCATCGTCTTCATCGATGAGGCGGATGACGTCTTCAGGAATCGGGCCATGTCTGCGGTTGTGTCCGTGACCAACCGGATCCTTGCCGCGATCGACGGCGCCGATGGCCGCGTGCCTGATGTACTAATAATTGCGGCTACCAACCATCCGGAAGCGCTGGATCCGGCGGTGCTGCGCGGCGGCCGCCTCGAGCAGAAGATCCGCTTCGACGTGCCGTCACGTGAGTCGCTCGCGGCTTACATACGCTCCCAGCTGAAGCTCAAGGCGAGCGATACCTTCGCGATTTCCCGGCACACCGTAGAGTGCCTGGTCACGGCGCTCGAGGGCTGCTCGATCGCGGATACCGACGCCGTGTTGCAGCGGCTTATCGACGAGGCCGCGGCGCGACACATCGAATCGGGAGCCTCCACCATTACAACTGGCGATGTGCGTGCAGCGCTTTCGACACTGCACATTTCCGTCGGGTGATCCGTCTCCCCGTTCCATGGCGCTTTGAACTTTCGGGCCGCGCTCCTCGCACTGCGGGTCGACTCTTAACCCATATGCAGGCCGCCGGGCATTGTCACGTTGATGGCAGGTTTGAGGAAGACGCGGCGACAATCGCGGGCATGAAACGAACCACTTTGCCGCTGCGTACGTCGGTCACCGACACCATTTCCTATGCCGGCTACAGATTTCCGCCCGATGTGATCAGCTACGCGGTGTGGCTGTACGACCGCTTCCCGCTGAGCCTGCGCATGGTCGAGGAACTGCTGGCCGCACGCGGCATTGAATGCGCGAGAAGGTGATGCGCCGCTTCAAATCAGCGGGTCACCTGCAACGTTTCGCCTCGGTCCATGATCAGGTTGGCGATCTGTTCCCGCATTGTCGTTACCACAACAACGCAAAACAGAAGCGGGCGCTTCGCGCCGAGACCTTCGAAGCGTGGGAAAACGCGACGAGCGCTCCGATGCTGGGGTGACTCGCTGATTAAATTCGGTATCCTTATATACTACGTGTTCGAGCGCGTGTGGCTCGACAACTTGATAATACCCGCAGCAGTGCAGCACCACAAGAGCGGTGTGGCCGCATGAGCGAGCCGGAAAATTTCGTTGTGCAGGCGTAGCCCGCATCTGCCACGACCAGAGCCAAATCTGATCTGGGATGCTGCGTCAGAGAAGGAGAGTTGGTGCGTGTATAGGCGAGTCGGAAGTGAATGCAGGCGGTACGTGCACTCGGGTCGATCCGGGTTGTGCAAGGCAAAGGCGTCCTCGCGTATCGTCGAACCTGACGCGCACCGCCGCGAGACCCCGGACATCGCGCGCCTCGGTGCCGGAAGGTCCAAGTCATGACCATTTCTGCGCCGCCCACATATAGGCGCCTGTAGACAATCACTCAGGACTACCGGCCTGTGGACACTTCACGGGCAGCGAAGTGAAACAGGGAGTTGCCAGGAAGTCGAAAACGTTCGTCGAACAAGCCGGACGGGACGCAAAAATTGTCGATGCAATTCACTACGCCCGCTATGCCGTCGCCCGGTTTCACTCGCTGCCGATGACGATGGAGGGTAAGCAGTTTCACATGGACTTCTCGCGAGAGATCGCGAAGCTGACCGAGGCCATGGAATTGCTGGGCATCGACACATCGAAAGAGCTACTCGCCCCACGTTTCCCGGACGATTGGGACGGGTGACCACCATGGACCGCAGACCTTCACACGAATGCAAACCCAAGGCAAGCGTGGGATAACGCACATTCAAAACGAGCAAAAGGCTGGCAGCTGTTTTGCCTTTCCTTCTTGTCAGCCCGCACCGAACGCAGTAAGCCCAACGTCGTGTAGCCCGAAATCACTTCGCGCATAGCGACAAACTCGCCAACCCACGTCTTGGCGGAAATGTCGCCAAATCCGGGAGTGAATGTGACGGTCGAAAAGTAATAGGGCGTGAGCCAGTCGGAGCGGACGGTACAGGGTAGGTGGCGCCGGTCGGGGGGAACCTGCAAGTGAAAACGAGTAAGGTCGGTACCACGAATACCCGGCCCACGCCAGTCCGACCGTTTGCGAGGAAGCCTCAATAGACGGGCAACCAGGACCCACCGTCCCGGCCAGACAGCGAAGACGTTGCCGAACAGACTGAGTGCACTCGGCGATCTGAAGAGTCCAAGTGCAATGGCGGTAACGCTGCTGACAGTCTCCTTGCCGTTCTGGTTCAGGCTGAAACTAACCGACGAGAGGGTTTCGCTTGCAGAGGGATCCCCATTGATATACGATATGTATATCATGAAAAGGGGTATGAATGAGTCGAATCCTGGTTGACTTGCCCGACTCGCAGGTCGCGGAGTTGGCAGCCCTTGTGGAGGCTGAGCAACGTCCGCGCGCCGCTGTTATCCGTGATGCGATCGAGGCGTATATCTCGCAGCATAAGGCGGTCCTTGGGGCTGAGGTTTTCGGGCTATGGAAGAGCAAAAAGGTCGATGGCCTTGAGTACCAGCAGGAACTGCGCTCGGAATGGTAAAGGCTCTCTTCGATACCAACATTCTGATCGACTATCTCGGCGGCGTCGGTGCAGCAAAAAAAGAATTCGCACGATACGAGTACAAAGCGATCAGCACGATTACCTGGATGGAGGTACTCGTTGGGACAACAACAGATGACGAGGCGGCGATTCGTGCATGGCTTGGATCATTCGACGTGATCGCACTGGACACTCCGATTGCCAACCGTGCGGTCGAAATTCGCAAGCAGACGCGGATTCGCCTGCCCGATGCCATTGTGTGGGCGTCAGCCCAGGTAAATTCGCTGCTGCTGGTTTCGCGTAACACAAAGGATTTTCCTGCGGATGAACCCGGCGTGCGCGTGCCTTACAAACTCTAACGAAAGCCCCAGTACAGGGGTATTACGAAGTAAGGCGAAATAGCTAGCCATGAACCGTCAAGACGCTGACGGACTCGTCCTGCCCGTCAGAATCGCTTTGGAGCGGATCCGTCAGGGGAAAGCTGATCGCGACGCAACTGCGTGCATGGCGGAGATACTGCTGCTGACGGGATTTCTGACAGAGGGCGGCTTCGGGCGACTCGACAAGCCTTTCCTGAACGATGTAGAAAAGCGCCTGCTGGCCGAGATGACGCAAGGTGGCGTAGGTGGCGAATGGAAAATCGCGTCGGAGTTAGTCGACGCGCTTGTCGTCGTTGTCAATGAATACGACAGGCTGATGCGAGAACCGTGGGAACTCTCACCCGCCTACGACGTGACGTTCGCGCACAATCCGGTGGGCGACTGGACGAACCAGCATCTCATGTCGGTCAATGGCAAATTCAAGAATTTCACCGAGGATGACCTGCTGCAGGTGGCCGACCTGTTTGGAATGGTCGGCGCGGCGCAGACGATCATCAGAGACGTGCGCGAAGCGGTGAAGGCATGGCCGGACTTTGCGCAACAGGCTGGCGTTAGCGCCAGCGTCACCGCGGATATCGGGCGCCAGCACCTGCTCCTCCTCTAACGCGCGGACTCCGGTCGCGATGGACGAGCCGGCGCGCTACGCTGCCTGCAAGACCGGTTCGATGATGGCTAGCTCGGCGCCCGGCTTCCACTCTGGAGCGAGCGCGACCAAAGCCTCGCGCGCGCCCTTGCACGGATAGACGGGATAGTCCTTGCGCAGTCGTATCAGGTTGAAATACGCGTAGAGCCTGAACTCGCCGTCCCCCGGGCGGGTATAGACGCCGTAGCGAAGCCCGTCGGTCACAATCAGCCGGTGGCACCCCGGGCGCGTCTGTGCTGCGCATGCCCGCGTTGCCATCTCAAGGAGCGATGTTCGCCCAGCGACTATCGCCGCATCCGACGATGGGAGCACGAACATGTACTGGAAGTTATGCAGCGTCGACTCGACCGGAAGCCTGATGCAATGACCATCAGAAGAAGCACTGTCGAACACGTCTTCGGCACGCTGAAGCATTGGATGGGGCCACCCACTTCCTGACCCGGACGCTCGGACGGGTGAGCACGGAGATGAGTCTTCAGGTATTGGCCTACAACCTGAAACGCGTCCTGAATATACTGGGGGGCTGAGAAGAGGGCAAAGAACAGCCTCAGGGCAATCGCCAAAGCGGCCATCCCACAGTGCTCTCGAGATTGCAACATTTAACCCTAAGTCTTAAATGAAACAATATCGCACATCGCCCACTTGCACGTTTCTCGTCTCCTGGATACGATCCGTTCAGATTCTCCGCCGCTCAGCGGCACGAAGCAAACCGGTCCAAGACCGTGTGCATGAAGAAAAACCAGGTCAGTAGCTTCGGGTGACCGTAGCCGCTAATTGACCGGTCCGCAACACCGCATTGAATCTTTGTGCCACTACAACTTTGGCCAACTTCAATTGCGTTACGCGTCAATACAAAAGGTCGCTGTTTGGACACGCTGGTGGCTTTTGACCACCAGTTCAAAATTCGTATCGAAAAGTATCAGTGCTTCCAGGCAAATACCGCGTAACGGGTCTTAACCCGTTCATGCGCGGTCGACGCACACATATCGACGAACTTCGTCATTAAATCCGACGCTTCTTGCGCCAGCAGAATCGTCCGAGAAACAAAGTCGCGCCCCGCGGGGTCGCGCACGCCCGCCGAGGCGTCACCACCTTTCACTGCTTTTCAGTTTGACCCGATTCTCTGTGGCATCACGGAATCGGCGCCTTTGCCAGACACCTTGGGCAAGTGTCGTCCGTTGCATCCCGGGAATTCACCAGTGACAGACGCAGGCCCGTCACTGGAGGATCCCGTTTGACCCGGTCTGCTGTAGTGTGACCATTGTTTTGGAGGAGCGCCATCTCCTTGCAGTGACGGCGTCGGACGCAGGTGTCAACCTGCCACAACGTCCGTCGCGGCTCGGCCATGCGTTCTGTTCTAACACCCGGTTTCCAGATAATCTGACATCTTTCGGATGCCTATATATGCAGAACGACATTGATGTTTTTGGATGTGACGTTGGCTACTTCCAGGTGAAATGGGTGGTACGCCGTAACGGAGCGATCGAAACGGGAAATTATCCGTCAGTCGCCATTCGGAAGATGAGGTCGAGCACTGCGACGGCGACGGCGACCGCAGCCGACATGTTCATCGACCACAAGACAAACGTCGAGATCGAAATCGGCGACGTGACTTACGAAGTCGACACGTCGCCAGACAGCATCGCAGGATCGAGGACGGCCCGAGCCGAGACAGATAACTTTCCAAGGGAGGACGAGTACGCGGCCCTTGTCTTTGCGAGCCTGGTCGCGATCCAGGCAAGGAAGGTACGACTGATGGTACTAGGTCTGCCATTACACACGATGCGTCATGCCGAGTTTCTGAAACAACGCTTCGAGGGTACGCACAACCTTCGTCAACATGGAATTTGCACGGTAGAGAAGGTTGCAGTCATACCACAGCCTTTGGGTGCGCTCGCATACCTGCGGGTTGCAGCGCCCTTGGCGGCCACGCCGAGTACAACCGCATGCCTGGTCGACAGTGGATGGCACACGACTGACCTGATCACCGTCGAAAATGGAAAGAAAGTCGACCACGCCCGCAGCGTTGGCCGCCCCGGCGGCGCTGCTGTGGTAATCCGGGAAGTTGCGCGCCTGGTTGGTGAGTCGATCGGTGAACGTATCGAGAACATAGACCGGATCGATCGTGCGCTGCGATGCAGGCATCCCCTTCACGTCTACGGGAAAGCGGTCGATCTTCAGCCCTTTCTCCGCGATGCACTTCACGTTACATATCCCATCGTCAAAGCGCTCCTCACCGTAGTGGGGACCTGCGAGGACCTTGTCGTTTATGGAACCGGCGGCGCCGCGTGTTACTACGCCGATGCCCTTAAACGTACGCTCGGGTTCGACGTATATACCGTCGATCGTCCTCAGCTCGTCAACGCGATCGGGTTCGTTCTTGCTGGCGAAGCCGCGACGAAACCGCGGAGGATCTCATGAAATCCGTCCTGAAAATACAGCTCACGTTCAATGCTATCGAATATCCTGCATCCCTGCTTCCGCTCCTCGACATGCCTCCGTCCATCCGCGCCCGCTTCTGCAAGCAGGTGCTTGAACTGTTCTTTCGGGAAGGAGGCGCTAGGGACGGCATCTGGCCTGTACGGACGCCATCCGGAGTGAGGGGTGTCGGGGAAAGCAGAGGCCCGCAGTCTGCCCTCGCCAAGGCAGAACCTGAGGGATCAATCGAGCCTGAAATGTTTGATGATTCATTTGCAAGCCACTTCAAGTAGCGATGATTTGGACATACCCGCAAAATTGCTCCACTAACCGGCGAAGCCACAACGCGGATTTTGAATGCCATATCGACGTGCATTCAGTTTCCTGCTTTCCGTAAAGGCTTCGCGGTACTGACAATGATTGGCACGATGCGAGGACGACCGCTCTTTGTGTCGTAGAACGAATCCTGATCGTCGCGGGTAACCTACAAGAACTGCAAGCAGATCCAGATTCGGATCTCTTCGAGCCGGACAGCCGAAGGAAAGATAATTCGGCAAATCCGGAAAACGATCAACGCAGCAGACTCGAAGTGAGTCAACCGTGACCCCGATAGTTGCGTTTTTGGATCGGTTTATAAGGGCACGGGCATGCCTGCGTTCAATCCGGCTTCCTCTCCCCTTGGTCATCATGCCGAGTCATTGACGGGCAATAGCCATTTGGTTGCACACCTTCATTCTGCACCGAATATCCCCGGATTCGGCGCAGACGTTAGACGCGTCAAACGGCTCTCATGCGTCCAAGATGTTTGCCGTTTCCGCCTTCGATTCCGCGTAAGCCTTGAGGTACGTCTCGAGGGGCTGAACCATATCGGCCTTACGAATCCACGCGGCCCAATTTCCGACTTCCATCCAGATCAGGTTCATCGTTTCGATCGGCAATCGCTGTTCGATCATTATCTCGACGATAACGATGAGATGTTTTGGCTTAAGACCTGCGGGCTTACCAAGCTTGTAGCCACGTTCATATAACATGTCTGCGATCCTGGGGATAACGCTATGATGCATCTCGAAAATCCTTGAGCCATGCCGCCCACCTCGTTCATCTATGAGCGCGCGCATCTGCCGGTTAAGTTCCGCTCCCATCTAATTTTCTCCATTAGTACTCTTGATGATTTTACATTCGCGACTCGCTCGGGACGATTCGGGTCGTGGCGTGTGCAGAAACAATATCCCTATCTGAGAATCAAGTGAAGAGAAACCGGACGTTTTGCTGACGATATTGTTTCACGTAACGTCACTAGCACTGACTTCACCACGGTATCCAGGGTAAGGTACTTGAAAATGACACGGATACATTTTCATGGACAAGAGTTCGTACACCGATTCGACAACCCGCCTGACCTACCATCGTAGATGCAGGTACCAGACGACCGCTGAAAGCCTTGTCAAACGTCTATGTGTTTATGGCGCCAAGAAGAAGAAGCTTGGTGACGCCCATCGCCTGGTAATCCGTTCGCGGGGCACAGCCCGGGCGTATCAGATTTGCATCGCAAACTTTCTATCGTTTCGCGCCCAGGGTGGTGCGCCAGACCGTGGACCATACCTACGCGCCGAGTTCGACGAGTTCCTCTATCTAAACAGCCTGACATGGCAGCAAAAAACTGTTGACCAGCACTGGCAGGCGTTCATAAAGGTTTTCTCTTTAGAACTCCCGCGCTACAGGGCCTCCATGCCCAGCATGGTCAAGGGTCGCGCCTATACCCATGAAGAGTTTGAGAAAATTCTCGCGGTGGCAAGCTCCTTGCACCGCCTCTCTATTGCTCTGCTCTACTATTGCGGGCTTCGCACCGAAGAAATCTTGCGGATATCCGATCTTCACATTGACGCGCCGTCCCCGGATCGTCCATGGCGTCAGGACCTCTTCTTCGGGTTGCACGAAGTGATTATCTGTACCGTTACTGGAAAAGGCGGCCTTACCCGGAAGATAGCGGTCCCGGCGCACCTGTTTGCGCAGCTCAATCAGCAGCGACTTAACCAATCCCGCACCGTCTGCAATCGGGGGCAAGATTTCACGACACATTTTGGACTGGTCGGCGGTCAGGCGCTGTCGATGGCATTCACAAGGGCATCAAAGGCTGCGCTCGGCTTTAGTCTCGGTGCGCACGGCCTACGTTACTCCTACATCCAGCGCAGGCTGGCAGAGCTACGCGCGCTAGGTCTCTCAGATAGTCAATGCCTTGCTATCTGCAGCCAGGAGGTAGGACATTTTCGCGAGGACATCACGTTACACTATACGACTCCCAGGAGGCAGCCATGAGGCAGCGCGATCTCCCAACGGGCCTATTGGCCCGCGTTCAGCGAAGTGGGCGGACCTTCTTCTATTTCCGCGCCAACCCGATGGAAAAGGAAATTCCATTAGGATGTGATCGAGCCGCGGCGCTCGCACACTATCAGTCGATTCAACGGGAACGGTTGATCTCCGCGCACCCGGGTGGCCTGCGTGCACTTGATCTTGTTTCGCAGTTTCAGCGATGCAATACGCTCCCAGTCGAGCGTCACGGCAAGTCGAGGCGAAACAATGAACTCAAGGTTCTCGTGGATTTCTTTTCCGAGTTCGGCAACCCTAACATTACATCCCTGCCATCACAGCGTCAGTTTGAATCATGGGTGACGCGAAAGGACGATATCCGCAACTTCGATTCGGTGCGTCTGTTTCGGATGATCTGGTCATTTTTCACGAAACACGGATACATCGACAGTGAATGTCCGTGGAAATCCACTGGCCAACACCGTGAGCGTGTAACCCTTGAGCTTGCTGACATACTGTACCCTTACTCGCTCTCTCCGCTTAAGGAAATCTTTGAGGCCTTACTCACTCCCAACTGTGAGATGTCGTCGGTGGTAATGCCCGACGGTAAGGCTGCGCTAGCGATGGTCCGGGACGCCTTGCGCACATCCAAAGAAGCTGCGCGCAATGCACTAGCAGAGAGTTTTCGCAGCGATTTGGTTCCGGCTCTGCTAGATCTCGGCTACGAAACTTTATTTGCGGTCTTGTCGTCTCCGACCCGCATCAAGAATCTGCCGCCAGGGAAACTGATTCTCCTGGAACACAAGCGAACCGTCATCGCCACGTTACGACAAAAAGCCACAAGGGATGAGCCTATCCTCACTCATTAGTGGTTGACCCGTGGGTTGCGATGCAACAATTTAAGAATCGGAAAGACATGTCCCTCGACGAACGCCTAGTGGAGGCGCTGGCACCTCGCGCAATAAAAGTATTCGGCCACTGCGGGAAAATGACTGTCGAAGGAGGAAGTGACCATGTTAGCCCGCAACGCTATACCATCTTCACTGATCCAAGCGGCGAGGTCGATCCCGTCAAGATAGCAGCTGGCCTCAAGCGCGTTCTGGCGGACACAGAATTGGAAGAAATCTACCATACTGTTCTGGGCGAAACCCAACAGATGTTCGAAGAAATTCGGTCAATGAACCAAATCTTCTTCAGCACCCGCCAGTATTCAACAAGAAAGACAAGACGTCACTGACGTACTTGAGGGAGATCCCAGCGTTATTCACTAGGTCTGGAAACTTGCATCGCGGCAGGCGTGTATCGCCGCCTCCCGCGATCACTTCCTTCTCACCTAGCACCAATACAAGCTGGAAATACATATGCCCTAGACCGTGCGCGACGATCACATCCTGAACACCGACCGGCGTGGTTTTAAAATCATCTCTCCATCAACGGTCGCTTTCGAGGGGCAGCTGGACAAAGTCTCGACCCGGTGACGCTCGACGACATCGCACGCATGAAAGCAGACTTCGTCACTGCGATGAAACACGCGCTCGAGGCCGGCTTTCAGTGGCTTGACCTCATTTCGCGCACGTCTGACTTTCCAATTAATCTTGCTGTACTCATCGTAGGTTCCGACCCAAGCGACTACAATGATTCTCATCTGGTATGCCAGATTACTCATCATGCGATAGTCGTTGGCCACGGGACCCGACATAGGCGAGCTTCGCAAGCTCGACCAGTCAACGCTGACCAGCATTCATGCTGAGCACTGCGCAAACTAAGCTTTGGCGATGCAGCCTGCGACCACATCGACCACCTAATCACACCTTCGCGGTGTCCAGATGCATGCCTGAATGTCGCTGACCCACAACCGACCTTCGATCTCATGTACCTTAACAGTGGCTTCCAAGGTACAACGGCCGATCGCGCGGTGATGCCAGTCGGCGGGTAGTCGCCGAACGCAGTCCCGTGCTCCCTGTTCGGCGAACACCCGGCCGCATCGCAACGCGCCCGAACTTCTATTCTCGCCGGGCTCACACACTCGTCAGGGATATTGATTATCCACAACCAGCCTACCGGCTAATCATCGGAGCCCCTTTGTAGGGCGATATATGGGGCCAACGATTCCTCGTCTAGCCGGACACGCAACAGGATGTGCAACCTTGGCAGCAGGACTTGCTTGGTGTCACCGCCTGTTTTTGCTTAAACGCTCTCATTAGACGGCTGGCCGGGTTCGGACTCACTTCTGCCATTGACTGCCTCGTGGGGAGAACAGCGGCTTTTGGAGAACCAACTGTCGCCCGAACTTGTGTCCGGACCGCGTCCAGTGCTTCACTTTTAGCCCTTCTTGAACACGATGATCATGGTGTCGCCCGGCAAGCCGCATCCCCTTCGAGGCACCTTAGCCACTGGCCCAGGGCCGGACATAACGACCCATCCCTGTTGCAACATTTCGACAATATGGTCTTCCATCGTTTGCCTACTGCGCGTCTGTCGAAGATAGTAGGCGTTCAACATTTTCTCATACGTGAAAGTCTTGATTTTCATGGCACGTCCCTTCGCGTCGAGAATTGCAGCAGATATCAATGGATTTGCCCGGTCGACCGGCACCGCAGGGTTGGCCTGCGAAACTCCTTTTTCCTTCACAAGCTGCGGTGCGCTGCCCGCGACCATCGCCGCCGAGCGCACACACGGATCGCCGGCGAGATGTACGGCTATCACGGAGAAGGAAGGTGCGGGCAAGAGTCTGGTAGAACACAGTGCCTACGAAGAGCGGTGGTCGTTATGCCGAGGGCCGGGCGCGTGAAGCGCCGAGGGAATGCACTGGTGGGTAAATTATTGGGGTCATGGGAATCGTTGACTGTGGCAGAGCGCACTGAAGAGATCAAAAGCAACAAATGCGCGGCAGGCGGCGCATTGACAGGGGCCATGCTACCCGCGTGTGCAGTCGGCGTTCCGCATTCTGAATGCGGATGGATGGAATCGACGCGAGCGTCTGGCCTTAGGCCGATGACGAGACGTGCCTGGTCAGCGCGTCCAAGGCCCATTGTCTGGGTGGAACTGACGGTTGAATGTCGTCACGAGAACGCGGGCCAACGACCGTAGATGGCTGTACTGAGTCGGATGGCGATCGCCTCAGATCGATCCGATAGAGTCAGTCTGTTTTCTCTGAAGCGGGCACTCAATTCGCCGTGTTCTCCAGCCGCTAGGCCAAGCGACGGCTGCTGTCGTTCCGTCGCGCCGTGGCCATCGCTAGGCGGGCCGCTCCAGGTGGGCGCAAGCGCACTCGCGCTGGCTGGAAGGCATCAAGTTCGCCCGGCTGAAGCAACAGATTGTGCTACAGGAATATATCGACACGGTGCAGAGCTGTGGCAGCCGTGTGGCCAGCCCCGACCACGAAGTCGAGACGGCCGCGCAGGCCAGCGCGCTTTGGCCAGTGATCGAGGCGTTGATGGAGCTGCGCGGCATTATTCCGCTCGAGGCGTGACGGTGGTCGCGGAACTCGTTGAACTCGCACGGTTTGTCGGCGCGCCCCAACTGGTGGCGTATCTGGGCCTGGTGCCCAGCGAAGACTCGAGCGGCAAGCGCGAGCGCCGCGGTGGCATCACCAAGACCAGCAACAGCCACGTCCGGCGGGTACTCATCGAAGCAGCGTGGACCTATCGTCATGCCGCACGAACGACCGCGATCCCGCAGCGGCGCGCAAAGCGTAAACCGCCGGAAGTCCAGAAGATCGCATGGTCGGCGCAAAAGCGGCTGTGTCAGAGTTTTCGAAACCTGATGGCACGCAGGAAGCTCAAAAACCAGGTCTGTACCGCCACTGCGCGCGAGCTCGTCGGCTTTATCTGGGTTATCGGGCAAGATGTCGCCCCCCAAGCCGGGCTTAGCCGGCACATGCGGTTAGTTGATACGCAACAGGATATTTCGGCCAAGACCACGCAACGGTGGGAGAACCCTGGCGGCGACACTAGGAGGCAACTGGAAACAGCACAACCCTCGAAACTAGAGTGAGGCAGCTCCCCGACGTTTCGTTTGTCATGCGGTTACAAACCCGCGCATATGAGAATGATCAGCCGTCGGATAACCGCCTTGCCCTCGCCCAGGCACCCTGTGTTGACGACCGTCATAAAGACGGTCTCGCATAGTCGTGAGCGTGCAAGTGTCGCCCCTCACGACCAATGTGTAACATGGAAAACCGACGTCGCGTCAACGGTCCGCTACGCCGGGCTGACGTCCGTCCTTGACCCGTGAAACTTCGGGGAACCACGTTTTGGCATTTGACACGGTCCATTCATGTCAGTGTTCTTTTCGTTAAACTGAACAAAACCGGACTTCAAGTTTTGACTTTTCCGCAGGACCTTGGCATAGTGCATTTACCGCTTGCGGAATGACTCAGAGAAAATCCGGTTTAACAGTGCTCTAGCTAGTCCGAGCCCCTCTGTCAAAACCGGTCTATGACGTAATGAATTGACCGTCTAGGCACTGCTGGGCGATCCAGATGAGGTCTCGCGCGTCCAATTTCGACCTGCATCTCGCCCTCAAAAACGAGCACACGAAGGTCGTGCGCTGCAATCGTCGTGCACTCACACGAGCAACCACGAACCAAGGACCCGATCTACCGGGCCTGCGTTCATATTTGCCGTTATATGAAACAAATTCCTATCCTGCCCATAGCAGAGTACGGCACGAATCGATAGTCGGCCTGCCCGGCGCCGCTTTTCGCCTAATCGCCTGACGGTTGAAGATTAGGTGAAGAGTCGCGAATTCCTGCCCGTCGGTCTCTGGCCAGTGCGCGGCCCCGATCCCCTTGAAAACGTAACCTTGCACCAACTATTTGGCGCAGGCGATTGCGCGATTGCACTCGTTCCTTGCGATCACAGGGCAGCGTGTTTCTAACAATCACCATCAAACGATGCCTCAGCGCGGCCACCGCCGCCCGGCAAGTCCATTTAGTCAGTCTTGCCAAATCAACAGAAAGGCGTCACCCCGCGGATCAGTTGCGGGCGCATTTCTGGGCGCTTCCGTTTTGCTGGAGGCATTGTTGGATAACTGCGTCATGGAGCTTTAGATGGTAGAAGCACGGAAGAAACAGCGTCGTCAACGCGCAATGGTGGGCGATCGCCCCAGCGTGCGCGCGGTCTTTGTCAAAGCCCACCAGGAGCGGCTTAAGGGGAAAAATCCTCTGACCACTTCGCTGCAGGCAGTTGCATGCCGCGTCAAACATGAGACTGGTATTGAAATCAGTCGTTCGACGGTGCGAAACAACCTGATCGCCCACAACCTGTATGGGCCGTGGGAAAGAGAGGCCGCGAAGTAAAAGGATTATTGATGGTCCTTCCTACCTAATCTTAGGAGGGACCATCTTTCATATCAGGCATGGTACGGCACAGATTCCAGATTCTTTATGTATTCAACATAACGAACTTTCACTGACATTTTTTTAAGAATCGACTGCAAAGAAAGTCAACTAACATTACATCAGTCAAAGTTCCCTCGACATTTTTCACTAACCCCTCCCCTATTCTCAAGGATTTTTATGAGCTCAAGTTATCAAAACTTCCGTTTGGTCGACTCTGTCGCATCGACGCTCCATGGCTTCCGCTTCGGGATGGCGCCGGCCAACTTGATTGACGTGAAATCAGTCGTCGCCGCTGCGATCGAGGAATACGAGCCTCATGTGGATACGGAGGTCTTTTCACTCGTCACTCACTGTGCCAGCGAAATCCGGTCGAGGGAAAGGTACCGTCAGTTTCAAAGGAAGTTCAGCAAACCATGCTGGTCTCGCGTGACAAAATCCGCAACACTCATTGCATACGACGCCGCACCACTTCGCGAACCTGACTATGAACCACTGGTCACAGTTTGTAGTTATCCTCACGCATCAACCGCTGACCCGTGGACCGCCATGCAGATTTTTCAAGGCGGGCAAGATCTATCGCTCGACCAACAGTTGGTGAAGTCGTTGGAACCTCGCGCTACGGAATTGTTCTACGGATACGGAAAAATGACTGTGGAGGGAGGAAGTGACTACATCAGCCCACAGCGCTACACCATCTTCCCGAGTCCAGATGGACGAATTGATTCCGTGAGGATCGCGACGGGGCTCTCTCTCCTCCTGGCGGATATTCAACTGGAGGAGACTTACCAGACTGTTCTAAAAGAAACGAAACAGTTGCTTATCGAAATGCGTTCGACGAATCCCAATGTGTTCAGCGCCGATCCGGTCCGGCAAGCGGCCGGGAAGGCGATTCGTTGACATACTTTCCGGGAAATCCCAGCGTTCTTCATTAAATCTGTTAACCGACTCGCGGCAGGCATCCATGCCCGCCTGTCGCGGTCTTTCCTTAAGTTCGCCCGATAGCACACAGGCTGTCAAGCTGTCGTGGCCGCGTTCGGCGATACAGTTGAGGCCGCGGCTGTCGTGCGGACGATGTCGACGGGTCTGTGCCTATCCGCGTATCAAACACGATTCCCCCGTCATAATCGCTAGCGCGGAGCGAAAACATCTCAGCAGGCAATCCGCCATGGCGGATTTGAAGCTCGTGGCGTAGCGCCTTCCGTGAGTCCTATCCGAAATCCCGCTGCGCCAGGCGTTCCCTGCCCCTGACGCAGCCACGCGCTCCCGCGTCGACCCACAGATGGATCTGACCAATGATTTGTGAGAGGCCTTGACAACTTCCTGCTCATAGAAGCCATCCGCCATTGGGCATCCGGCCCTGCGTATGGGCCACCCGCCGCCAGATGCGCAGGCGCTCGAGCAGGACCGGCGAGATCATGGCGTAGCGGTCGCGGCGGCCTTGACCTGCTCGATGCGCAGCGTCATGCGGTGTCCGATTTGCGGCGTCCGATTCGACGCATCACGCTGTTGCGCGCTTCGATTAAGACATGGTTGCCTGCGCGTTGGCTTATCGCCCCCTCTGCTCCACCGTTGACCTGAACGATCTGCGCCGTCACGTGAATGACTTCTGGCGAGGCTAGTCATCCGATGGTGCCGCGATATCGGCGGGGCCTTCCGCGCGGCCATTCAGCGGCTCGGAAATCTTGCAGCTCTGCCGAGCCTCCTACAACGCGGTTCCGAAGAATCCCGGGTCCTCGACGTAGCCCGGTGCAATGACACTACGACGATGCCCTGCGGGCCCAGAGTCTTGAAAAGGTCATGGCAGTACAGATAGAGCGCAGCCTTCGAGGCTCCGTAGCACCCTTGGCCCAAGCCGCGTAAAGCGGCAATCGAACTGGTAAAGACAATGCGCCCACCCGGCGCACGAAACTGGTCCACGAGCGCTTCTGTCAACAACACCGCAGACAAGGTGTTATTGCAAAGACGGTCGCTCCATCTGTGCCATACCGGCGAGGGCATCTGCATAGTGTGCGGCGGGAACCCGGCGCAGCACATGGCCTCCTGCCGTATTCACGAGGACATCGATCACGGGAAATCGCTGCGGCAGCAAAGCGCGGGCGCGTTCAACCTGATCGGGCGGTGCAAGGTCGGCGTGTCGGGCTTATCTGTCGAAGACCGTCGACGACGCCCAGATGATCGCCGCGATCCAGCAGGTCGCCGCCGGACTCAAGTAATGAGTCTGGCGATGACCGAGGCGCTGGCCGACTACGTGTCCTTCGGCGGCGAACGGTTGCCGCACGAAAGGCTCTTCGAGCGCGAGTACCAGACGCTGTGCACGCTCGCGTCCGGCAAGCAGCTGACCGACGTCGCGAACGCGTCGTCGCTGTCGGTGAAAACGGTAGGCGCGTACCGCACGCCTCTGTTTGAGAAGATGAAGCTCACCAACAATGCCGAACCCAGGTTCTGCGTGATGACCAATCGGCTCGTCGACCTCAATCCGGCGATGGCCGGCTAGCAATCGGCTTTGGCGTTCAGCCGCGGGCAGGACGCCGGTTCATCGACAAACCGGTTCCTGCCCGTTCGTCGTGCTCGCGGGCGAATTCTCTTTGCACCGCCCTTTGTCGCGCAAACACACGCCCCGAACGCGGGCACTTCGGTGACATCGCCCCTTCATGGGCTCGTTCTTAAAAGCCTCCGCTGAACCGCTTTTTGCACGCCGTCCGCTAGAACTCAAGGTTTTCCCGGCATTTTGCGCATAAAACTTGCGCTTTACAGGAGCCCTTCTTGGATGTCCCTCTTCCGCAAGACAAATATCGAACACATGCGGGCGGCCAGCCAGAGCGCCGGTCTGAAGAAGGCACTTGGCGCGCTTGATCTGACCATCCTCCGCGTTTGCGCGATTATCAGCACGGGGATTTTCGTGCTGACCGGCACGGGCGCGGTTCAGCGGGCCCGGCGCTGAGGTGTCGTTTCTGATCGCGGCGATCGCGTACGGATTCCCGGCGCTCGCGTATGCCGAATCGCGTTGACTTGTCGGTTGCTTGCCTCTTCAGCGGAACGCCGCGCCATGCGCGCGCGGACAAGGCGCCAAACCGCGCGGTCTTTGCCCTGATTCAAACACAGCAGCACCCGCGTACCTTCCTCTCGTTAGGAGCCCAGGTCAGTAGCTCGAAGGGGGATTCGCTGCCCTGGGTATTCGAATGTTATCGGCTCAACCGCCTTGGCAATTCGTTGGCGGCCTAGTTTAAGGCTAGCGCCAGTTGTTGGGGACTGGCATCAACAGCCCCGAGTTCGGATTGGGCGATCTCCTGGGGATTTCGAAGGCCCGGAATCCCCACCCAACCCCATAGGCGGCAAACTATAGGGCTTCCGCATGCACGACCGGGCGGCTAAGTTTGACTGTAGTCGGATTCACGGCGGCTCCTTGGACGTGCTCTTTACCCTAATTCTGTACTTCTGCTTGCCTAGACGGTAGGTGTCTGGCGACGAACAGACTCGTTCATAGCCAGACAAAACGAATCTGGAGGTAAGTCATCGTGAAGTCCCTTATTCAGGCTGTTGTTGCCGCTGCCCTCGCGCACCACTGCTCCGGTCATGTCGTTCGCTCAGCAGTCGAACGCCCCTGTCACCCATGCGCAAGTGCGCGCGGAGCTCGTTCAGCTCGAAAAGGCTGGCTACAATCCGTGCTGCGGCAAAGATCCGTATTACCCGGCCGCCATCCAGGCTGCTGTTGCCCGCGTAGCGGCGAAAAATGCGAAAACCACGACACCAGCGTCGCCAGCTTAACGACCAAGAGTCGAAGGCCAGGAAGCTCCGAGCTATCCACGGAATGTGTTTGCGACGATCAGATCACGCCTGGCCCCTCGCACCTCAAGCTCAACTTCTGCGCCCGCGATGGGGGGGCGCGCTCGGTAGACGACCACTCCCTGACGCAGCGACTCACCCAAGCCGCCGAGCAGCTTCTCGCCAAAGAGATCGGGAATCTCATGCACATGGAAGATCACGATCTGATTCGCGTCTTTCCATGACAGCCCCAGTTCTATCAGCCTGGCACCGATGGCGTCGATGGTGTAGCGGGCGCGCTGCTGCATGGCTGCCGGGCTAGTGTCTCCATCGGCGATGATGGTGCCATCCTGGGCAATGTCCGCCGAGCCAGTCAGGCAGAAGCCGCCTTCCGTCGATGCCGTGGGTGCGGTGTAGCTGAAGGCGCAGAGGGAGGCTGTTTCCGGCGCATGGTCCGCCAGAGCGATGTTCGAGCGGCACACCCCGCTCAAGTCACCATACATCAGCCCCCAGCGGCGCAATTGTTCGCGGTACGGAGTGTTGAAGTCGGACCAGTCCTTTCTCGTCAGCGGCGCAGGCACGCGCATTTCGGTTCCACAGACAGCCTGCACCGGCCGTCCCACGCTCTTCAGGTAGGCCTCAATGAAGGGGTAGCCCTGGTCCAGCGGCAGCCACGTCTGCAATTGCACGCGCACCACTTCGAAGCCTTCATCGGGCACGATGCCGGGGCAATGCGCCACGCCACCGGGCAGGAGCCTGTAGTTGCCCGCCTTGTTGTGGAGCAGCGATATCGAGGGAGCAGCCGGGCGCAAGCAATCTTGAGGCATCGTTGTATTCCTCCAAAATAGAGACTGGATGAATTGCAGTGACAGCAACGCCGACAATGCGGACCGCGAGGCTCATGCATTTTTTGCGGCATGCTGAATGAATTTACTGCGTTGGATCAGCTGGATATTCGCTTCCTCCTCCATGCATCTTTGGGCCGGCTATACAGTTGCCAGCACTGTCACCCACGGCTTGTGGCTTTTTCCAGTCCGAGGTGACACGAGCTGCAAGATTCGCGGTAGCGAGTGAATGCCCTGCGGCGTGCAAGTCTCGAACGGGCCGAGCGTGAGCGACCCAATGCCAACCATTGCCAATGGCCAAAGACACAATGTCCAGATCCGTCTTAAGGCGTCTCCCGATCTGGTCAGGCGTGAATTCCAATGTCATCGCATCCTTGCCCGTCCTCTCATGCACATTTAAAGAACTGCCAGCCAGCCACCATCGACATAAATTATCTGGCCGTTGACATAGCTCGATGCCGCTGACGATAAATACAGCGCCGTGCCGACCAGCTCTTCAGGTTGTGCCCAGCGCTGCGCGGGGCTGGTGCTTTTCACCCAGGTGTCGAACTCAACATTCCGGATCAACGCCGTGTTCATCTCGGTCAGGATGTAGCCCGGGCCAATGGCATTTGCCTGGATGTTGAAAGCGGCCCACTCCGCCGCCATCGAGCGGGTAAGCAGTTTGACTCCCCCTTTCGCCGCCGAGTAGGCACCAATGCTTTTTCGACCCGCCTCGCTCGCGATCGAGCCGAGGTTGATGATCTTGCCACCCTTGCCGCGCGCGATCATGCGTTTCGCGGCCTCCTTTGAGACAATGAATGCACTGGTCAGATTCGCGTCGATGACGCGCTGCCACTCGCTCAGTTCAACATCGAGAAGCAGATTTCTGACATTGATTCCGGCATTGTTGATCAGAATATCGACCTGGATGTTCTGCGAATCCCAATGCGCGAAGGCGTCGGCGACGGCGACTTCATCCGTCACATCGAAGGCACGCCCAAGCACGTCGAGATCCTTTGCCTTGAGTTTGGCGACAGCCTCTGCCACGGTATCGGCGCTTGTGCCGTTGAGAATCACTTTCGCCCCTGCCTTGGCCAACCCCTCCGCAAGCGCGAACCCGATTCCACGCGAGGAACCGGTAACGACAGCGGTTCGCCCTTTGAGATCAAATAGATGTGACATTCACTTCCTCCTTGCCCTTCTGCAGTTGAGTACCCCGATCGGGAAAGCCCCCGCCGGTCGCCCAGTTCTGGTGATCAATTTCAAAAATCAGGACCTGCACATCTGCCTCGGGGCATTTCGCGATACGTGCCATCTCCCGAGTGAAGACATCAACCAGCTCGCGCTTTTGGTCCTCCGTGCGCCCGGACAACATCTCGATGCGAATAATCGGCACGCCAACTCCCTTTCGATAAATGGTCAGCCGCGACCGGGCAAATCCTGGCAGTGAAAACGACCCGTGAAGGCTATGCTGGCCCGCGCTGCTTGTGCCGCCGGTTCTACGTTCAACGAATACGACTATGCTTCGGGCTGTGCCGCGTAAGAGCCGTAGGCCGTGGTCACTAGCCAGCCGCAGTCGATCGGTAACGTCACGCCAGTGATCGCCGAAGCTTGCGGCGAACACAGGAAAAAGATGGTATCAGCGACCTCGGACGGTGCCACGAAGCGACGTAGCGCCGATTTCTGAATCACCGCTTCAGGATTGCGCTCGCCGTTATCGATACGGGCCTGCATTGCAGGAGTCAGCGTGTACCCGGGCGCGACCGCGTTGACGCGCACCCCCTTCGGCCCCCACTCGGCCGCCATGATTTCAGTCAGCATTTTCAGACCCGCCTTGCCTACGGCGTATCCCACCTGAGCCGAGGCACGGAACGTGGTCAATGAGCATAGCTGAATGATTGAGCCTCGGCCAGCAGCGCACATCTGCGAGCCCAATGCCTGGGACATGAGAACGGTACCTCGCACGTTGACTTCCCAAAGGCGATCGAACCCGGCAATGTTCATGTCGAGGACTCGCACAGCGTTTTGCAGGATGCCAGCGGAGTTCACGAGCGTGTCAGGGATACCGTGCTGGGCCAGCACATCTTTCGCGAAGCTCGCTATCGTGGCATCGCTTGCGAGGTCAACCTCATAGAACGTCACGTCAGAACCGGCACGCCGTAGCTCCGCCGCAACGCTTTCGCCGCGCACGGCGTTGATGTCTCCGATTACCACGCGATAGCCGCTCGCAGCGAAGCGTCTAGCTGTCGCTTCCCCAATACCGCTCGCGCCGCCTGTTACCACAGCCAAGCTCGTGCTTTCATTCATTTTCTTACCTTCAGAGATATTTGTTGTGCGCAGTTGTGTCGCGCGGCGGCGTCGGATCATAGCGCGGCGAACTGCATATCTGGAGCAAGCCCGTACGCCTCAACCTGCGCCCGCCAGCGGCGTGGCTCACATGATCAAAAGCGGTAGCTCCGACCCCTGGCGCAATTTTGAGTCGACCGAATGTCGACAAATGTATATGCCGTTACTGGCCATGTCAAGGTCAACTCCAGAGCCAATTTATCGGCCGCTCGTTGGCCCCGCTAATACTGCTGTTTACCCCGACGATCGGGCTGAATGCCAGCAATTGCGCGGCTCAGAGAGTAGTCAGCGAGCACGAAGAGTAGCCAGCGAGCACGATGCCAATTTTTTTGTGTTGACATTGTCGGCATTGAGTCGACAATTAGCACATCAAATCGCACGTATCTGAGGATCGAAATGAACACTTGGAAATTGCTACTCCCGAGATGCTCGGTGCCTGCGCTCATCATGGCAATGCAAGGTGTGGCGCATGCGCAATCGACTGGGGGGGGCGGTCAGGTCGTACTGAAGGAAAGACTGCCAATCGCGACATCGCCGTATTGGGCAACACCTCTCGACCACATCGCCAGCAACATCGCTAAGTAATGCAGATTACCCGCTGTGCTTGGTTTGATGGGCACAGTCTCTTATTTGACAAACCTAAGCAACGGCTGATTTAACCGGGTCGACGGGTACCGTCGTGCCGACTACGGTGAAAGGCTTTGAATGGAAACGAAGCTATGGCAAGTGCACGTATTGGCGTCGATATCGGCGGTACCTTCACCGATCTCGTTCTCCTCGACGATAATGGTGATATTGCATTCACCAAGGTATCCTCAACACCAGCCGCACCTGAGGAAGCTGTACTTACCGGTGTTGAGCGGATCCTCGAGCAGGCACGGCTGCGGACCTCGGATGTGGTCGAAGTCCTGCATGGCACGACAGTCGGTTCCAACACACTACTCCAAAAGGTCGGCGCGAAATGCGGCCTGATCACAACGAAGGGCTTTCGCGATGTCCTTGAAATAGGACGGGTCCGTACGCCGACCATGTTCGACCTGTCGTGGGACAAGCCCGTCCCGCTCGTTGAGCGCCGTTACCGGATAGAGGTCAACGAGCGCGTTCTGGCATCGGGCGAAGTACTCCGTCCAACGCCTATCGAACAAGTGATTGCAGCAGGGAATTTTTTTCGCGAAGAGGGCGTGGAGTCTGTCGCCATCTGTTTTATCAACTCCTACAAAAACGGCGCCAACGAGGCCGCAGCGCTGTCTGCGTTTCAGCAAGCCTTCCCCGATATTAGCGTCACGGCTTCAATTTCGGTACTGCCGGAGCAGCGCGAGTATGAGCGGACCTCAACCACGGTGGTCAACGCGTATGTTCTGCCGGCACTCAGCACTTATCTACGTCGTTTGGAATTAGGCCTTAAAAGGATCGGCGTTCATGCGCCCTTGTTGGTAAGCAATTCCAACGGCGGCCTGTCCAGTGCGCGAGTCGCGCAGGATACGCCCGTCTTCTTCATTTCGTCGGGCCGTTCCGCAGGTGTGGTCGGCGCAGGCCGACTGGGCGAGGCGCGCAACGAACGGGATCTCGTTGTCTTTGACATGGGCGGCACAACCGCGTCCGCGTCTCTTATTCATTCAGGTCAATTAGCCAGAACCAACGAGTACGAATTCCGCGCCGGCATTTCGACACCGAGCCGTTTCATCAAGGCGGGCGGCTACATGATGCGCGTACCGACGATCGACGTCGCCGAAGTTGGCAGCGGCGCAGGCTCGATCGCATGGATCGATGCTGGCGGGCTGCTCAACGTCGGGCCGGTGTCCGCGGGAGCTGATCCTGGGCCTGTTTGCTACGGCATCGGTGGGACCCGCCCAACCGTAACGGACGCAAATGCGGTGCTTGGCTTTCTGCCTCAGCGCCTCGCCGGAGGAACGATGGAACTCGACTTGCCTGCGGCAAGACGTGCAATTCAATCGATTCTTGCTGAGCCTCTGGGCATCAGTGTCGAAGCAGCGGCTTTGGGTGTGCGCGAAGTCGTCAACGTCAACATGGCCCGAACCATCAAAGCGGTGACCATTGAGCGTGGCGTCGATCCCCGCGACTTTACTTTGCTTGCGTTCGGCGGTTCCGGTCCGGTGCACGCCTGCGACCTGGCTCGTGCACTGGGCATGAAACGCGTCGTATTTCCTGGTGCCCCTGGTGTCTTTACTGCGATGGGTATGCTAGCCGGTGCAGTTGAACGCTACTTCGTTCGACCATCGCAGTGCTTGCTGGAGCATCTCGATATCGACGCACTCGCTGAGCAAATAAAGAAAATGCGTGCGGATGCGGAGCGCGCGCTCGCGGAAGAGGGCTACACGGCCGATCGGGTCAAACATATTTTCCAACTCGATATGCGCTTCCGTGGCCAGGATTACGAGATACCGGTGACGATCCCCGAGACGCTTGACGAAAGCTGCCGCGCATTGTTGCGTGACAACTTCCTTGCGGCGTACAGGTCGACGTACGGCTATGCATCCAGCGACGCGATCGAGTGCGCCAACGTTCGCCTATTGGCGCGCGGTGTTGCCACCAAGACGCTCGATTTCACCAACATCCGCGGCACACGAAGCACGAGCACCCATGCACGAAGTGAAACCCGGCGCGTGCATTTCGATCGTTCCAACGGCTGGATCGATACCCTCATCATGCCGCGCGAAGCGCTTGCTGGCGAAGTCGTCGGACCAGTGATTCTCGAGAGTTCCGACACGACGATCGTGATCCCGCCTCAATGGCATGCAGTCCCGGACCCGATCGGCAGCATCATTGCATCCCTCGACTGATTCGAATTGGAGGTCAAAATGCCACAACAGAAGGCCGATCCGATCACCTTCGCGGTGATCAAAAATGCTTTGGACACGATCGTAGATGACATGGCTTTTGCGGTGATGCGGACCGCGCGTTCGCCAATCATCCGGGATGTCCTCGATTACTCAGTCACGATGTGCGATGCCACCGGCCGGATTCTCGCGCAGGCGAAAACAGTTGCCCTGCATTTAGGCGCAGTGCCCGACGCCGTCGATGTCGTGATCAAGAAGTTCGGGGCCACGGTCGAACCGGGCGACGTGATCGTCCTCAACGACCCCTATGAAGGTGGGATGCATCTCCCGGACATCTTCATGTTCAAGCCGATCTTTTTTGAGCAACGGCTGCAGGGGTTTTCGGTCGTTATCGCGCATCACTGCGATGTCGGCGGTCGCGTGCCGGGATCGAATGCAGCGGATTCGACAGAGATATTTCAGGAAGGCTTGCGCATTCCGCCGACCAAGCTATACCGGCGCGGCGAGCCGAACGACACCCTGCTGAACATCATTCGCAAGAACGTGCGGCTGCCCGATATGGTCATCGGCGACCTCGACGCGCAGCTCGCCACTTGCAACATCGGCGAGCGCGAGCTGATCCGCCTGATCGAACGCTACGGCGAGGATGAGCTGCGCCTGTACTTCGATGAGTTGCTTGACTACGGCGAGCGCTTGACGCGACAAGCCATCGCGGCGTGGCCCGACGGCGATTACGAATTCACCGACTATATCGACGGTGATGGGTTCTCTGACGAGCCGATTCCCATCAAGTGCCGCATCACCGTGGCCGGGTCGCAAATATCGGTCGATTTCGCCGGATCCTCGCCGCAGGTACGAGGCGCAATCAACTCAACGTTGTCATTCGTCAAGTCGGCGACATATCTATCGGTGCGATGCGCACTGGACGCGGATGTGCCGAACAATGCCGGGGTCTACCGTTGCATCGACATCACGGCCCCGGCGGGTTCGATCTTGAACCCGCGTATGCCGGCACCGGTCGCGGCGCGCGCGCTGACGGGCTATCGAGTGGTCGATTGCGTGTTTGGTGCGCTAGCGAAAATCGTACCGAAGAAGGTTATGGCGGCCGGTGAAGGTGGCAATACGGTGATCGCGCTCAGCGGTTATGACAAGTCCGCGAGCGAGCCCTTCATCCTGGTCGACATGATCAATGGTGCATGGGGTGGCCGTTGGAGCAAGGACGGTATCGAAGGCGTGACCAACCCCTCGCAGAACATGTCCAACATGCCGATCGAAACGCTTGAGGCCCGCTATCCGATTGTTATGGAAGCGTACGGATTTACGCCTGACTCCGGTGGCGCGGGTAGGTTTCGCGGCGGCTTGGGACTGGTTCGCGAATATCGGATCCTTGCCGACGATGTCGTGGCCCAAGTGCGATCTGACCGCAGTACCCATGCGCCGTATGGTCTTTTTGGCGGCCACTCGGGCGCGCCCTCGCGCACCTTCCTGAATCGTGGCGACTCGCTGGAAGCGTTGCCTAGCAAGTTCACCATGACATTGCATCGCGGTGCCGTGATTCGGCATGAACAAGCGGGTGGCGGAGGGAATGGCGACCCCTATGCGCGCACGGCCGAGCTGATCGAGCTCGATTTGGCCAACGGCAAAATCACGCGCGACTACGCGGAGCGCTATCACGGCGTCGTATTTGAAGGCGAGCGCATGGACGCTGCGTCGACAGCAAGGCGACGCCAATCGCTCACCGAATCGGGAAAGTAATATGAGCTACGATCTTTCGCGTTTTGCGATCAATCAAATCACCACGCCAAAGTGGTCGATGCCTGAGGCCATCGATGGCTATGCGCGCCAGGGAGTCCACGGTATTGCCGTGTGGCGCAACTTCCTGGAAGACTATGGCGTCGCGCAGACGCGACGCGAGCTGAATGCGCACGACATGTGGGTTCCGTCGTTGTGCACCAGCGAATGGCTCAATATATCGGTCACGCGAAATATGAGCACCGCGATCGATATCAACCGTCGCTTGCTGGACGCGGCTGCGGAAATCGGCGCCGGTTGCCTGATGATGGTTGTCGGTGGTATTCCGCCAGACAGCAAGGACATTCAGGGCCAGCGCGAGCGCGTTCGCGACGCCTTGTTGGAACTTCTTCCGCACGCCCGGCAAACGGGAGTCAAGCTGGGCTTGGAACCGTTGCATCCAATGTATGCGGGCGATCGCAGCCTGCTGAACTCGCTACGCGTCGCAAATGACCTGTGCGACGAGCTTGGCGAGGGCGCAGGCGTCGTTGCAGACGTCTATCACTGCTGGTGGGATCCAGTGTTCGAACAGGAAATTCGTCGTGCGGGCCCCGCCCGTATTTTGAGCTTTCACTACTGCGACTGGCTCGTGCCGACGCGCAACCTGCGTGACCGCGGAATGGTCGGCGACGGCGTCATCGACATTCCGCGCATCAAGGGTTGGCTCGATGACATTGGATATGGTGGTCCGTTTGAGCTTGAAATTTTCTCAGAACTCGACTGGTGGACCCGTCCGCCAGAGGAGACCGTGCGCGTGGCTATCGAACGCTGCACCCCATACGTCCAGACCCCAAGTGCTACTGGAGCAGATAAATGAGCGAGAGTCTCGCGGTCAGGTTGAGTCAACTCGGCATCGATCTGCCGGCCAGCCCCAGGCCTGGTGCCAACTTTTTGCCGACCCGGCGCGTAGGTAATCTGCTTTTTATTGCCGGCCAGGTACCCGTCTTGAACGGGGTAGATCAATTCGTGGGGAAGCTCGGACAGGATATCTCGATCGAAGCAGGACAGGCGGCGGCACGTCTGTGCGCGATCAACATCCTGGCGCAAGTCAATCATGCCGTCGGCGGGAACTTCGACAGGGTTAAAGGCTGCGTGCGGTTGGGCGGCTTCGTCAACGCAGTACCCGACTTCACCGAGCACCCGAAGATCCTCAATGGTGCATCGGATCTGATTTTGGCGCTGCTTGGCGACGATGGCTGTCACACGCGTGTCGCGGTGGGTTGTAGTTCCTTGCCGCGCAATGTTGCAGTGGAAGTCGAGGCCATTTTTGAGATTGATGATGGCCCCCCGTACCCTCTCTAAAGGCCACGACGTAAGCAATATTGGATAGCTGCGGTAAGACAGTGAAGAAGCGCGCTTTGACTTCATTCGGTCTATACGGTTCTTAGTTGACCTTAATTCATCCATAAAGCGCACCCCCTTCGACATTCAGCTTAACGGTCTGAGAGGTTAGTTGTGTGCATCCGGCTGTCGCTAGTGTGCAGAAGTCTTGAATGATTTCCCTTGGGATAGGTATCCAGATGTTTTGATTGCTTTCTTGGAGATGAGTATGAGACGATTAGTTCTTGTATTGAGTGTTATGAGCGCATTTACGAGCGTCGCGCATGCACAAAGCAGCGTCACATTGTATGGCCTTATCGATGAAGGTCTGGACTATACGAATAATGTTCGGGGCCATAGTCTCTACGCAATGTCAAGCGGCGACGGCTATGGTTCCCGCTGGGGCCTCAAGGGAACCGAAGATCTGGGTGGCGGGTTGTCGACAATCTTCCAGTTGGAAAACGGGTTTAACGTCAACAGGGGCACGCTGGGAGAAGAAGGCCAGGAGTTTGGCCGTCAGGCTTTCGTCGGTCTGTCCAGCAAGGCGGTCGGTACCCTTACTCTCGGCCGCCAATACGATTCCCTCGTTGACTATTTGGCTCCTCTGACGATCAACGGCAGCTGGGGCGGTGCGATGTTTTCGCACCCGTATGATAACGACAACACGGACAACACTTTCCGTATCAACAACTCTGTCAAGTACGCCAGCGTCAACTACGGCGGATTCACGTTCGGCGGCGCCTACGCCTTCAGTAACTCGACAAGCTTCGCGGACAATCGTGCGCAAAGCGTAGGCGCACAATACACCGGTGGTCCACTGACGGTTGCCGCCGCATACCTGAACGTCGACAACCCGAATAATGGCTCCGCCGGCGCCGTGGCAAATCTCGGCTCGAGCGGCACTGACGGTAGCTGGACCGCCGCCCGTCAACGCATATTTGGTGCGGGCATCAGTTACACGATCGCAGCCGCGACGCTGGGTTTCGTATACACGAACACGAACCTGTCGCAACCCACGGCCACGGAGTACGCAAATCTGGCCCCGAGTCCGACACTCGGTGCAGCATCGTCGCTCAAGTTCAACAATTTCGAGGTGAACGCCAAGTACCAGTTCACGCCGGCATTCTACGTTGGCGGCATGTACACCTATACTCGCGCCATATACGACGGCGCGTCAGGCGGCAGCGCCGCGGCAAAATACAATCAGTTTGGCCTTATGGCCGACTACAACCTGTCGAAACGGACCGACGTATATCTTCAGGGCGCTTACATCAAGGTTGCGAGCGATCCGAGCCTAGCCGGCACCGGGTTGGAGTTTGCCGCGAATGTGGACGCTGCAGGTCCCTCGTCGAGCAGCAAGCAGTTCATCGCTCGCATCGCCCTTCGCCATACGTTCTGATAAACGAAGGTGCGCCTGGAGAGGTGGCGCCGCAAATTCGGACGGCGGGATAAGTGGAGCGGCTGGTCACTGAGCCGGGCATGATGCCAGCAAAGGAAACCAGACGAGGACAAAGGGCCCCCTCCGGACGGGTAAGGGTAGTACTGGCAGCCGCAAGGGGGGCACGCGAAGGGATCGTGTGGTCGAATTCGCGCCTAAGGCCTTTCCCGTTGGTTTTTGGCCCTCAGGTCACATTGTCCGAGGCAAGTCGAAGTACTGTTGTTTACCGTATCACGATCGAAACAGTTTTGAACAATTGACATTGTCGGCATTAGGTCGACAATATGTATACCGACTCACGTCACATGAGGATCGAATCGACATGAAAAAGTGGAAATCATTGCTCATGGCGCTAGGCGCCGCACTCGTGATGGCCGCACAAGGCGTGGCACACGCGCAATCAAGTAGTAGTGGCTACTGGCAGGCCGTGCAGAAGAGCGGCGTACTGCGCTGCGGCGTAGCGAACGCGCCACCGTATGTGATTCGTGATCCAAAGACTGGACAATACAGCGGCATCTTCGTTGACCTTTGCCGTGAATTCGGCGAACAGGAGTTAGGCGTCAAGGTGCAGATGGTCGAGACGAGTTGGGACAACATCGTCGCCGGGCTGCAGTCCAATCGATGGGATCTAGCCCTCGCGCTGAATCGCACGCCCAAGCGTGCGCTGGCGATCGCATACAGCAGCCCGGTGTGGAACTACGAAATCACCGGGGTGTACGACAAAGCCAATCCGAAGTTCAAGACGCCGCCCAAGTCGCTGGCTGATATCGATCGCGCGGGCACGACCATCGGCGTGATGACCGGTACCGCGGCCGATCAACTGCTGACTGCGCGTGTGAAGAATGCCGGGATCCTGCGCCTGTCCGATGTGGACACCACGCACCTTGCGCTGTCTTCGCGCCGCGCGGACGTGCTGTTTGACGATGACGAGACCAATGCGCCGTTTGCCGCGACCAATCCGAAGCGCTGGGGCGATCTGCACCCGGTGCCGGCGCTCGCCAAGCAAGGAATCGGTTTCGGCCTGCGCCGCGATGCCACCGAAGCTGACCTTCAGGTACTGGACATCTTCATAGATAACAAGGCTGCTGTTGGCGATATTGCGGCATTGGGTAGTGTCTATATCGACCATACCGCCAGCACTACCGCCAAGTAATACGAGCCGTTGAGGGGCGACAGTTCGACCCCAACCACCCAGGAATTTCACCTATCCAAGGGGTCGAACATGTTGCTCAGACCATCCGATTCTGATCATGAACAGCCTGTCAGTCGTACTATGGAGAAGAGCGTGAACAATCAACCCTTCGTCACCGTGCGAGGTCTGGGGAAGAGTTATGCCCGCGGCAGCGTCAAGGTGCTCGACGGACTGAACCTCGAGATGTCCGGAACCGATCGCCTGCTTGTCGTCGGACCGAGCGGTGGCGGCAAGAGCACGCTGCTGCGCTGTGTGATGGGCCTGGAGGACATCGATGCGGGGACGATAAAAATTAATGGCAAGAATTACATTACCCACACACCGAAGTCGACTGTTATCGATCGTGCGATCCAAAAGCAGATCGGGATGGTATTCCAGAGCTACACGCTGTTCCCGCACCTGACTGTACTCGGCAACCTGACACTCGCACCGGTTCGATCGCGATCGATGAACCGTTCCGAAGCCGAAGACAGGGCACGGGAACTACTGCGTCGATTTGGACTTGATGCAAAAGCGAAATCCCACCCGGCGGCATTGTCGGGCGGCCAGAAGCAGCGGGTTGCCATTGCTCGCGCGCTGATGCTCGAGCCCAAGCTGATGTTGTTTGACGAAGTTACCTCGGCGCTTGACCCGGAGCTCGTCAGCGAAGTGAGCTCGATGATCATCGAGTTGGCCGAGACCGGAATGCCGATGATGATCGTGACGCACGACATGTGGTTCGCCAAGAAAATCGCAAGCCGCGTCGTGTTCTGCGCGGGCGGCACGATTATCGAGGATGCGCCACCGGAGGAATTCTTCGGCGATCCGAAAACGCAGCGCGCACGCGACTTCATTCACAACGTGCTGCATGCCGACGCCGACGCCACTAAGGTGCGGTCCCAAGTTTGATTAACCGTATCGGACCTCTCTTAAAATCATGGAAAACATCGACTTCTTTTTCGTGTTGCGCGCGTGGCGCTCGCTAGCCGATGGCCTGCTCGTAACGCTGCAGCTCACAGTGTGGGCGAATGTGATCGGTCTTGTGGCTGGGTTTCTTCTGGCGTTGATTTCCAGCAGTCGTTTCAAGCTTTTGCGCATCCCCGCACGCGCATACATCGACTTTTTCCGTTGTACGCCCACGCTGGTGCAAGTGATCTGGTTTTTCTTCTGCGTGCCGATGCTGTTCAATGTTTTCTGGACCCCCCTCTTCATGGGACTTCTGGCGCTCGGCATGAACCTGAGCGCTTTCAACGCGGAAGCGTTTCGCGCATCGATTCAGGCGATTCCGCAAGCCCAATTGGATGCATCGGTCGCGCTAGGACTTAGCCCGTGGACTCGCATTATCTTTGTCGTCCTGCCACAGGCCACGCGTCACGCGGTACCGGTGTTGATCACCAATGCGATTGGCATCTTTCAGCAGAGCTCGCTGGTTGCGTTGGTTGGCGTGGCAGACCTTATGTATCAGGGGAAACTCTTGTCAACACAGACTTACCGCCCGATCGAAACGATGACCTTCCTCGCTTGTTTCTATCTTGCCGTGGCAATTCCCTTTAGCCGGCTCGCTGCGTATCTTGAACATCGCAGTGAACGCTTTCTCGGCGCATGAGGCTGTAATGGATAACCTCGATTTTTCACCATTATGGCAATTCCGCGATGCGCTCATGAAAGGCCTTCTGATCAGCCTCGAGCTTAGCGTGATTTGCGCGGTGCTCGGCACGGCGTTCGGCTTTTTTATCGCGATTGGACGTCAGTCCCACATTCGGCCGCTGCGGGCAGTCATGGGGCTATACGTTGAGGTTCTGCGTGGCACGCCGGTCCTGGTCACCTTGTTCTGGGTGTTCTTTTGCCTTCCGATCATCCTGCGCTTCGAGCTTGGAACATTCGAATCTTCTGTTATCGCGATGACCCTGTACATGGCCGCGGTGACGAGCGAGTCGTTTAGATCCGCATTGAAAAGCGTTAGCCAGGACCAGTTTGACGCTTGCAATGCGCTTGGTCTCGGGCCGTTGGTGCAATCGGTTTACGTCATCGCGCCCCAGGCGTTGATTCGCGCCATCCCCAATCTGCTGTCCAACACTGTGAGTCTGTTCAAGGAGAGCGCACTGGTTTCCGCGGTCGGTCTGGTTGAATTGATGTTTACTGCGCAGAACATTGCCACCTCCACCGAGCGCCCGGTGGAGGTACTTACGGCGACCGCCCTGATCTACTTCGTCATTGGTTTTGGGTTGACGCGTATCGTCAATCGCGTGGAAGCGCGCATCTTGAGTCGGGTTGGAGCATAAATGGAATAGCCGTCACGATAGGACGCTGTCGGCAGATCCACGGTGCGATAGTTACAACACGACTGCCTACCTTAGCTCGGTGGCCTTCGCCAGCGACGACTGTCGTCAATGTGTCGACAAAATGCACCCCAAGTGCTAGAATCCGCTTGCCATCTGCGTCGCTACTCCGTTGCATATCCGAAGATATGCGTTGATATCCGGTAAGTTGCGGCGGCACGTCCCTCTCTCGTTCTTCTTCCGCCCATGGACATCGTTCACGATCTGCAGTCGATTGTCGCTCAGGAAAACGCCCTGGTGTTCCCCCACTTCGATGCCGACCGTGCGTGGCAGCTCGGCGCGTACCTGCACGAGCTTGCCAACGCACGCGGACTTGCGCTCGCCATCGACATCCGCACCTTCGGCCAGCCGCTATTCTTAAGCTTGCTCGCGGGTGCGATACCGGACAACGTCGACTGGGCACGCCGCAAGGGAAACGTGGTTGCGCATTTCCGGCGCAGTTCCTATGCAGTCGGCTTAGGTGTGCAGCAGGCGGGCAGCACGCTTGCCGAAAAGCACGGCTTGTCGGTCAGCGAATATGCATCGCATGGCGGCGCGTTTCCTTTGACGGTCACAGGCGCCGGTGTGATCGGTTCGGTGACGGTGTCCGGCTTGCCGCAACGAGCCGATCACGAGCTGGTCGTGGAGGCGCTGTGTGCGCACCTCGGTCAGGACTACAGCAAGCTCGCGCTTCCCAAGGCCTGAACCCATGCGTGCGCCTCCTTATGCGCTCCTTGCCATCGGCATCGTCGCCGAAGTGATTGCCACCTCGGCGCTGCGCGCGTCGGAGGGGTTCTCCCGTTTGTTGCCTGCCGTGATCGTCGTGCTTGGCTACGGCGTGGCGTTCTATGGTCTTTCCTTGACGCTTAGGAGCATTTCGGTCGACATCGTCTACGCGATCTGGTCGGGTGCCGGCATCGTCCTGATCAGTCTGGTCGCGGTCATGCTGTACCGGCAGGTGCCCGATTTGCCGGCCATCATCGGGTTACGCTATTCATTACCAGGTGGATGGCCGGGCAGACCCATCTGCCTGCCCCCTGCATATACACAATGGAGAATGGTATGAGCTCAGAAACGCGCCCATTGAGAAGCGCCGCTTGGTTCACGCGGCTTGATAACACCGGCTTTGAGCATCGGACTCACCTCAAGGCGCGTGGCGCGTTGCCGGATATGTTCGAGGGACGTCCGGTCATCGGTATTGCTAACTCCGCTTCGGACCTGGTGCCCTGCAACGCGCATTTGACCGGTCTCGCCGACTTCGTCGCCAAGGGCGTTCTGGAGGCGGGCGGCTGGCCGCTGGTCTTTCCGACAATGTCGATCGGCGACATGATGATGCGTCCAAGTGGCATGCTGTTTCGCAATTTGATGAGCATGGAGCTCGAAGCGACGCTGCGTGCCAATCCGCTCGACGGCGTGGTATTGCTGTCCGGCTGCGACAATACCGCGCCCGCCTATATGATGGGCGCGGCCAGCGTTAACCTTCCAACCATCCTGGTGCATGGCGGTGCGATGATCAACGGCCGCGTGGGCAATCGAACCGTCGGGTCAGGTACGGATATTTTCCGCATGCACGCAGATTACCGGTCCGGACGAATGTCAAAAGAGGCGTTCGGGGATGCCGAGTATGGGATGTCTCGAAGCAACGGGCACTGCAACACTATGGGCACCGCCTCGACCATGGGTAGTGTGGCTGAAGCGCTGGGTTTGAGTTTGCCCGGCACCGCCATGATTCCTGCTGTCGATGGCCGCCGTTATAGTAGCTCTCAACTCGCCGGCCGAAGAATCGTCGAGATGGTGCGAGAGGATCTGGTTTTCTCGAAAGTAGTTGATCGGCGCGCGTTGGAAAATGCGATCCGTGTCAACGCGGCTGTGGGCGGCAGCACCAACGCGATCCTGCATATTATTGCGTTGTCCGGACGGCTCGGCATCGAACTCAAGCTGGAAGACTTCGAGTCGAACTGCATGGGCATACCCCTATTGGCCAATATCCTGCCGAATGGCGCATACCTCGCCGAGGAGTTCTTTGATGCCGGTGGGGTGCGCGCGCTGATGGCCGAAATGAAGGATCGCCTGCATCTGGATGCGATGACCGTTACGGGCAAGACCGTTGGCGAGAACATTGTCGGCGCAGGCACCGCGGATCCGAACGTCATCGCGCATTTCGATGCCCCGGTGAAACAGCAAAATGCGCTGCGAGTGCTCAGGGGCAATCTGGCGCCTAATGGTGCGGTCATCAAGCCTTCAGCCGCGAGCCCACATCTGCTTCGTCACACCGGTCCCGCGGTGGTGTTCGAAAGCGTTGAAGATCTCGACGCGCGCATTGACGATCCCGACCTGGACGTCGACGAGGATAGTGTTCTGGTCCTGAAGGGGATCGGTCCGCGTGGTTACCCCGGTATGCCAGAGCTTGGTAACATTCGCCTGCCGGCGAAGCTCCTGGCTCGCGGCGTTACCGACATGGTTCGTATTTCGGATGGGCGCATGAGTGGTACCGCATACGGTACCGTTGTGCTGCATGTGGCTCCAGAGTCGTCGGTCGGGGGCCCCCTTGCGCTGGTACAGAATGGGGACCTGATTGCTTTGGACGTCAACGAAGGGCGGCTCGAGCTACAGGTACCGGCGGAAGAACTAGCGCGCCGCAAGGCCGCCGGCTCGGTTAGCGTCGAACCGCGTGGGCGCGGCTATGAACGCCTCTTTTTTGAACACGTGCTGCAAGCGGACCAAGGGATCGACTTCGATTTCCTGGTCGGCGGCAGCGGCAACGCGGCACCACTGCGGCGCCCTTTTTAGAGGCGCGCTGGCCCGTGTGGCGCAATTGACGAGCGAATCTTCGTCACCCGAAATGGCTGACAAGGTTCGCTGGAATCACTAGGGTGGGCTTGATGACCAAAACTGTTGAGAAACCTCCTCATAAAGAAACGGGAAGCGCGCGCGTGTACGCGGTGCTACGCGATGAAATCTTGCGCCTCCAGCTAGCCCCCGGCACCCCCTTGGACGAGGTCGGACTGAGCGAGCGCTTCCAAATGTCGCGTTCCCCGATCCGGGAAGCCTTGGTGCGTCTGGGCAGCGAAGGGTTGGTGGTGATTTTGCCGAATCGCAGCACCATCGTCACGCCGATGGACTTTCAGCGCATGCCGGAGTTTCTCGATGCGCTCGATTTGCTGCAACGCGCGGTGACTCGCCTGGCCGCGACGCACAGAACAAGCGCCGATCTAACGCGCATTCGCAAGGCTCAGAAAGACTACGAGTCGGCGCTGAGGGTCAGCCTCAAGTCCGGGGACAGCCTGATCATGATCGAGAAAAACTACGAGTTCCACATGGCGATCGCGCAGGCGGGGCGCAACGCCTACTTCGTGGACTTGTACCGCAGGCTGCTGGAAGAGGGTCGCCGCATGCTCCATCTGCACTTTGAGTATGAGGCGCTTGATCCAAATATCAGCGTGGAGAAGATGGCCAGCCATCATTCGGCCATGGTGACAGCCATCGAAACGCGCGACGCGGACAGTGCCGAAGAATGGGCGCATCTTCATGCGAAGCAATTCACGGGCCGTTTCATGCAGTTCCTTGACCGGAATCTGACGGCAAACATGCCTTTGCACTACGCATCCGCGACGCTTGAAAACGCGTCGCGGATCGAGGACGAACCGCTTCAATCCGGTATCCCGGAACGTGTCGCCACATCGGGCTCGCGCGCTGGCACCGGCTCACGGCGCCAGCGCCGAAGCTGAATCCTTACTGCGAGTGTTGCGCTGGCGCGTCCAGCAGGAACTGCACCATCCGGTCGCAAACCCGGCCGAACATCTGCGTGCCGGTCACGGTCGCGCAGCCGCGCGTGCGGGCCGCTTCGATCAGTAGCGTGAGCGGCGGCTTGGTGACGACGTCACCGACGAAGGTCGTGCCTGGCAGCCGCGAGACATCGACCGGCAACGGATCGTCGGGATGCATGCCCGCAGGCGATGCATTCACGACCACGTGATAGGTTTCCAGCCCCACGTCAGGCGCCGCGACTCGCACCTTGCCGGGAAACAGCGCGCTCAGATTGCTAACCAGCGCTGCGCTGCGTGCCGCGTCGTTGTCGTGCACAGCGAGCGACGCGGCTCCTGCATTGACGAGCGCCAGACCGATCGCTGAGCCGGCGCCGCCCGCCCCCACCAGTAGCGCGCGCTGTCCACGCAAGTCGCAGCCGGCATCGCCGAGCGCGGCGACCAGGCCGGTGCCGTCGAACATGCCGCCGTACCAGCTGCCATCGGCCTGCCGACGCAATGTATTGACCGCGCTGAGAAACTTGGCTTCGTCGGTGAGACCGGCGCAATATCGGGCCGCGTTGAACTTGTGCGGCACGGTGATAATCACGCCATCGACGTTGTGCATCTGCGTGACGCACGCGAAAAACGCGGAAAGGTGGACTGCCTGTACGTGGGCCGGAACGACGACCGCGTCGCGACCTGCAGCGCGCAGCGCAGCCGTCACATCGGCGGGCGAGCGCACTTGCGCAATCGGATCCCCGACGATGAAATAGACCCGTGTAGCACCGCTGAGGCCGGCGTCGAACGGCACGGAAAACGATGCTGCGTTGCCTTGTGTCATGCTATGTTCACCTCTCGAATGCGCTCGGCTTGGTCGTCCATTGACGTCGAGCAGTCTTGCCCGAGCGAATGCCCTGGCACTCTCCTTACTTCGTCGCCCCTAAACAATTCGTTTTGCGGCGCGCCCGGTCTCATGACGTCGAGACCTCAGCGAAGGCACGTTCGATGAGCGCGATGAGAACGAGGGCGTAAAAAAGGTGCAGCTTCCTGATGATCATCCGCGGGTTGTGGCCGGCGCCGCGCAGGGCCGCGTGAATCGCGTCACCGAACGCTCCTATGGGCCAGTTCCGATCGAGTTTTCCGTTTGCCTTTCATGTGACCGAATGGCGGGCTCAATCGCGCTACGTCTTCGGCTCGTCGCACGCAACCCACGCTTGAAACCGCGCCGCAATTCCGGGGGATAAATTTTCACGCGCGCAACGATGCCGGATCAAGATAGGTGGAGTATAAAACTTCAACTCTGAAGAAGCTGATTGCCTTTCCAATGATGATTTTCTTCCACATTTCAGGATCGAGCGCGACCGGGTCGCGCAGGGTGATGCGCAGCCCCTGGGCGAATCCAGGGGCCTTGCTGGGCAGGCTAGATCAGAATCCGCTCGGTTTGTCCCAGAGATTCAAGGGTTGGCCAATCCCCTTTTGGATCGCGTTCTTGTATACGTCGAAGCCCCAGCTGATGTCGAAAACGGACATGCCGCAGGCAATGAAAATGACGCGTTCTTTTGTGCCCTCCCGGCTAGGTTTGTTGCCGTTGACGACGTCACCCAGACCGGTTGAATCCGCCAGTGCGGGCAATTTGCCAGCATCAATCAGACGGTAGAATGGTCCGCCAATAACGCCACTATAGTAGGCATCCTTATCGCCCGATGCGATCGCGTCCTCAACGTACGCCTCCTGCAGCGGGGTGTGATCGAATACGATCTTGCAACTGGTGAGGAAGGCTTCGTCAGTGTTAAACGGACCCGACACCAAGACTGTTGCGCCTTCCTTGATCCACTCATCCCTGAAGTAGAGCGGCTTCAGGCGCGAGGCTGCTACGGTGATGACGTCCGCATCACGGAAGCCCTTTTCTGCCTCGTCGACCCCGATAGCGCTGATGCCGTACTTCTCCTCAACCCAGCGCGCAAATTCGTCGGCCTTGTCAAGGAAAACGTCAAAGCAGATGACCTTCTTGATTGAGCCGAGTTGGGTCATGATCGCCGTGAAGCAAGCCCTGTTAATAGGGCCGCAGCCGATGACGGATACGCTCTTCGCATCCTCATTAGTCAGGTACTTCGCTGCGACGCCAGGCACAGCCCCGGTTCGTGCCGCACTCAGGAGATTCGCCGACATAAGTGCCAGTGGCGCGCCCGTGTCCTTATCATTGAGCATCATCGTCAGAATCGAGCGCGGCAATCCCTTTTCAGCATTGGCGTGATTCGAACCGTACCATTTGTTTCCGCAGACGTCGAAGCGTCCTCCTAGATAACCGGGCATGGCAGCAAAGCGTCGGTCGGGGCCCGCCACGGGCATGTTGGGGAATGTCGTTTCTTTTGGAAAGACGATGTTCATGCCGTGGTTGTTGTGATTGGCACCGCCCATCAGATAATCGCCCTTTCCAAGAAGGCTGAAGGTTTCCTCACATACAGAAACGCAACGCGCGGCATCCAGCACACCGGCTGCGATCATGTCGGGCTCTGATAGATAGAGAAAGTCAATCTTGGGATACATGGAGCTTACCTTTTTCAACGAGGTGAGTGATATTGCATGCAGATTTCTGGCCGCGCTCATCGCGTCAGAATCTAAGGAGTGGGGAGATGTCATAAAGGCGGCAACCGGGACTTCGTGCATTCGCCCGCATCAAAAAATTGAGCTTTTCAATGCGTTCCCCCGAGCGCGGCGCGCCGTTTTTTTGGAGCGGGACTTCGAGCCCAACGGAAAAATCCATCACGACGTCGTCCACGACGCCACCCGAGCGGCCTGAAGGCACCGCGATCATCCCATGCTGTTCGGCAAATCGGTAAGCGTCCATCGCTTCAGTTATCGTACCGACCTGATTAGGTTTGAGTACGAAGCCATCAACGGCACGCGTTTCATGAGCTTTTCTAAGCAAGGCCAGGTTGGTCACTGTCAGGTCGTCGCCCAGAACGATGGTGCGTTTGAGTTCTCGAACTGCTTTGCAATAGCCAGTCCAGTCGTTCTCGTCGAGCAGATCCTCGATAAAAACAAGGTTGAACCGTTCCGTCAGGCACTTGGCATACGCGATCAGTTCGTCGGATGACACCCGTTTGCCTTTCAGAAGATAGGTACACGTTTCTTTGTCATACATCTCGCTCGAGGCGCAATCGAGCGCGAACGCAATTCGCCGTGTATAGCCACATCGGTCGATTGCCCTCTGCATCAGTTCCAGAATCACTTCGGGGTCGTCAGAAGGCGCGGCATAGCCGTACGAACTGGCAACCTGGGGCTTATGTCCCAGATACTCAGTAAGTATGTCCGAGAGTTTCTGGAACACGGCGACCGCCATCTCGATGGAAAAATCGACGCTGTCGGTACCGTAGGGCACAATCAGAAATTCGTTGAATGCCTGCGTCAACACATCGTATCGTCCACCGTTGATCACGTTGAAGCAGGGGACTGGCACGGTACAGATGTCGCGACCCGCGATGTGCTTGTAGAGCGGGATCGAACACGCGGCTGCGGCTGCGCGAAAAGCCGCAATGGATACCGAGTAAATCGTATTGCCTCCCAGGCGGCTCTTATCTGGCGTCCCATCAAGGGCGATCATCCTTTCGTCGATGGATCGCTGGTCGAACACGTTCATGCCGAACAAGGCCGGACCAATTACGTTTGCCGCGTTGTCGACGGCCTTGTGAACGCTGAGCCCCTTATACGTCGATGGGTCACCGTCCCTCAGGACAACTGACTCGTGCATGCCGACTGAAGTACCGGTGGGCGCCGCGCCTCGCCCCACTGCACCGCCTTCGGTGCGTATCTCGACCTCGACAGCGGGCCGGCATTTGCAATCGATGATCTGCTGTGCCCGTACGGATACGATTCTGTCTTCCACGTTATTTGCCCCCGTGCGGTGCCGGAACATAAAGAATGTTCAGGTCACACAGATTGGTACCTGTGTTGCCGGTAAATACAGTTGAACTGATCGAGTCGAGCGCTTCAAAACAACTGTGTTCCCGCAACGACTGATATAGACTGATTCCTTTCTCGGCCGCCGCCTTGAAGCTGGTCGAATCGGTGATGCCGCCAGCGACCTTGGCCGTTCCGTCCGTACCTTCGCTATCGATTGACAGCAGGCAGGCACCATCGGTCTTGCCCGCCGTTATGGCAAAACTCACGGTCATTTCCTGGCCCGGACCACCATGGCCCTTGACTACGCTGTTAGCATCGATCTGCGTTGTCACCTCACCGGAACTGAGAAGGACACACGGAGGCTTGATCGGATTGCCATATCTCTGTATCTCGCGCGCCATTGAAGCGAAAAAAGTTCCAGCGTCACGGCTCTCGCCCTCAAGGAAGGACGACACGATCATCACCGGGATACCCATTTCTTCACATATTTCTTTGGCGTAGATGCAGGAATCCGGTAGCGTGTTGAGCAGGAAGTACGTGTTATCAGGAAATGCTTTAGGCGTTTCCGCTTCAGGCCCCGCGTTCATCAGATAGTTGACAACGCTTTTGGGCAGGCGTTTCGCGACATTGTGATTGATAATCGTCGCGCGAGCATCGTCCAACGTCGTCATGTCCGGGCCGATCGGCGTGCTTTGATAGGCCGTATATGGCACAGCGATATCGCCCGTGGCCGGGGACCCCACCGCGTCGCTGATACCGAAACCAATCAGTTCGGCTCCTACATCCTGGATACGCTTTGCTAACATCCCGCCGTTCAAGGCTGAGATATGACGGCGTACGGCATTGATTTCGTAAATGCCCGCACCGGATTTCAGCAGCACGTCGGTGGTATCGATCTCATCCTGCAAGGTGATGCCGTCGATTGGACATGACATGAGTGCTGAGCTGCCACCGCTGATCACCGCAATAAAGAGATCGCCGGGGCCGGCCTGATCGACGATTTCGATGATCTTTTGCGATGCCCGGTAGCCTTCTTCGTTTGGAAGCGGGTGCCCGCCGACAAACACCTCGGTCTTGTCGAATCGATCCGTTTTCTCAATAGTCTTAACGATGGCCATACCCCTAGTCAAGCGATCTCCCAACACGTGGTCCACCGCCATCGCCATATGATTGCAGGCTTTTCCAGCTCCGATGAGGTAAACATTGCGCTTTAGCGATAGATCCCATGTGCGAGTTCCAATACGTAACACGCTGCCCTCCATGCGCATGATGCTCTTGATGCGCCGATAGCTGTCGAGTCTGTCAAGTGTTCGGTCGGCAATCTCAAGCACGACTCGCCTGGAGGCCACGTCACCCTGCGAGAGGACTTCTTCTGAATTTCGGATTTTCTTCATGCTGGCGGATTCGATGTAGTTTTATAAATAAATAACTTAGGAGTATTTATTTAATCATCTTAGATTCGTGCCAATTGGCAGAGCCAAGACTGGAATTGTTTAGTGAAGGCTCCACTCCGCAGATACTGTTGGTTAGCCAATTCGGGGATGCCTTCAACCTCTACAATTACATTGCGAGGAAGGAGGTATATCCGGCCTTAGAGCGGGCGTGACGGTCTGCGTAATCCAGGCCGATTTTTGACCACTGCTGTTCGAGGGGCGGTTTCGCAGACGCGTCGTGGTCGAGCTCCCATCTTTGAAGGCGACTTTGAGGAATCGATGGGAGGGGTCGCGCGTGATTGTTCCGTTCGCAAGATCGGCCTCGACTGGATCAAAAGTAATGGGGCGAGTCTACGGTGTGTCACGTTCTACTCCATTGAGGTCCAGTCAGGCGATGCGACTACTTTGTCAACCTTAGCAGTCCTGAGGCGCCAGCCAAGTGGAATCACCACGCGAGAGGACTTCGTATGCGCTCCCAATTGACTGACCCTGTTGATGCCGTCGACCTAAACGGTCTGCGCGCATGTCTGGGATTGCGCCGCATTGCGATCACCGAGTCCGCGTACCAAACCAAAGGTTCCAGACCGGTCATCAACGTTGAGCGTGTAGTAAGTGTAGGCAAGCGCCCTGTACAGATACATGTACACTTTGCGCGATTGCCGATACACTGTATAGGTGCCGACACCCCTACGGTGGTGGCTGCAAAATCTCACCCGCGACGAAATGAAAGCCATTTTGACCTTGGATTCCAGTGCAGAGACGTCGCTTACCCAGCAGATCGTAGATGGCGTGATCAGGGAAGTCGACGAGAAACGCTGGAGGCCGGGAATGCGCGTACCAAGCATTCGTGTATTTGCAGCAGCGCACGGCGTGTCAACCTTTACTGTTGTCGATGCCTACGATCGGCTGGTAGCGCAGGATGTACTGCTTGCACGACGCGGTTCGGGTTTCTACGTTTCTGGACGGACCCGAAATACATTGAGACATGCAGTTGAAATACTTGACGAGAAGCTTACCAATGGCTGGTCGCTACGCAACATTCTAGGAACACACGAAGGGGCGATTCACGCAGGGGCGGGATGGCTTCCTGACTCGTGGTTTGACAGTGATGGCCTCGCACGAGCGCTTAGACAGCTGGCGCCGCATGCAGAGAATCTTCTAGGTTATGGACACGCGAAGGGGTACGAGCCGTTGCGCGAACAGATAGTTCGGCAGTTGGCGGAGTACGAAATAGCGGCAGATGTAACTAGCGTCATAACGACGCTAGGTGCGAATCAAGCCCTTGATCTGATCATACGGCAATGCACTCAACCAGGCGATACCGTTATGGTTGATGAGCCGTGTTACAGCGACCTGCTTGTTGCGCTGCGCCTACGCGACGTTAAAAGCATAGGTATAACGATGACCGCTACCGGGCCAGACGTAGGCGTGTTGGAAGGAGCTTTGGAGAAGTTTCATCCGAAGCTGTACTTCACGAATAGCCGACTTCATAACCCCACCGGGGCAAGTTACAGTTCGGCGACGGCCTTCAAAGTCTTGAAACTTGCGGAGCGCTACGACTGTTTGATTGTTGAAGATGATGTCTCCGCCGGCCTCGCGCAAGGTGCCGTCGTCACGCTCGCGTCTTTGGATGAACTACGGCGCGTGATATACGTCGGCAGCTTCTCAAAAACGATCGGCGCAGGCTTGCGCGTTGGTTTCGTTGCGGCGGAAAATGGTATTCTTGAGGGCCTTCTATACCAGAAGTTGGTGTCCGGCATGTCGACACCAACAGTCACTGAAAGGCTCGTGAGCGCGATATTGTCGGAAGGACACTTTCGAAAGCAAACGGAACAATTGAGGGACCGTCTGGCAGCTGCACAGGAGAGAACCGGTCGCCGACTTGAGGGAATAGGATTTGAGCTCTTTTGCGAGCCTCGCGCTGGTATGTTTCTCTGGGCGAGACCAGCAGGCGTGGCCCATGATTCAGCGAAGCTAGCTGAACTTGGCTTAAAAAGGCAAATACTTCTTGCACCGGGAAATCTGTTTTATGCGGAAACTGTCAAAACAAGCTGGCTAAGATTCAATGTGGCTCACTGTAACTCCGAGCCCTTATTTGCCTTCCTCGCAGAATCCGCTGGGAGTTGAAGTAACGAACTGATTGACCAAGCACGCTTGCACGCCCACCTGCAATACATCGTCCTAGCTTTTTGACCGTCGGGCTCCGAATGCTCGAGAAGAACTCGCGGTGCGCTGCGGACCGTTTGCATTGCCGATAGCATCACCTCGTGCGTATTTCGACGAAGCCGAATAGAGATATCGGTTGATGTCGAAGAGGGTTCTCGCTGGAAGATGAACAGGCGTTTCGGTTGAAGTCAAACAAAGCCGAAACGGTTGTTCGATTTGCCGAAACGGTTGTGTCGCGATAAGGTCGGCAAGGCAAGAAAGTTCCGCGATGACAAGGAGTCCTTATGCCACCAACGAATAGAATTGATCGGCAGCGGTTCGGGTAACGCCGTTGTCCTTCATCTGACCTTTCCTGATCATATGCATTGTCTCAATGCCTGACAGGATGATGCGAGCACACCGGAAATCCTTGAAGCCCATCATTGGCCTGATTCGGCGTTTGATGGCCCGATGATCCTGTTCGACGATGTTGTTCAAATACTTGACCTGCCGGACGTTGATGGGTGTTTCCCGTTCAGCGTTGATGGCCTGAAGGGCGGCCAGATTGGCCCCGCTTTTATCCATGGTCACGGTCTCAGGCGTGCCGTTCCGATCGATGGCTTTCTCGAAGTAGCGGCGCGCGGCAGCCTTGTCGCGATGCGCCCGCAACAGGAAATCCACCGTATTACCGGCCTTGTCCACTGCGCGATACAAGTACTTCCACTGGCCACGCACCTTAACGTAGGTTTCACCCATCCTCCAGCTCTTGCCGACCGGGCGTTTGTACCTGCGAAAGGCCTTCTCGAACAACGGCACCAGTTTGATCACCCAGCGATGCACGCTGGAATGGTCAACCTCGAAACCCCGTTCGGCCATCATCTCCTCCAGATGGCGTAGGCTCAGCGGGTAGGCCACATACCACCGTACACACAGCAGGATCACGTCCAGCGGATAGTGCAGGCGTTTGAGTACCTTCGCTACGCCGGCAGGCAGGGCTTTTCTCGCAGTCGCCTTCTTCATATCATGCTTCACTTCAGGAAAATGTCCGCCTGGATTTTACTCCTGCACCCTTAGCGCGACACAACCACACCCCCGATGTCAACAAGGTCATCTGGAAAACACAGAGAGCAAAGACCAACGCGATTGCGTCGTTGAAGAGAAGCGAACGAGAAAGTCCGACAGGCTGCTCGCGCATGCATCCCTACCAAAAGATCCAAGGGCTCAAGCGAAAACCTCACCCCCCACCTCTCCGCCGATCCCGGATCAACGCCATCAGCCGGCGATCACGCCACTGAACCCGCGCATCCCAATCATCGAGTGGCAAGGCAGCGCGCCGCTCACCCGCCACACGTGCCACGAGATCGGGCGTCCACGGATCATGCTGGCCACGCGACGCGCCCATTCGTTCGTACGCAGGCCCCATCTTCTGTGCATGCGATGCAATCCCGCCACGCGTGTTGAGATCGACGGTCTCGAACGGCCCCGTCACCGACCAGCGCAGGCCGACGCCGTCGCGTATCACCCTGTCGATATCCGCAACCGACGCCACGCCGTCCCGCACCAGGCAATACGCTTCGCGCAACACCGCACCTTGCAGCCGGTTGAAAATAAAGCCTTCAATCTCCCCTGTCACGCGGACCGCGCTCATCCCCGCCGCTTCATAAAGCGCAGTAACGCGGGTGATCGTTGCGTCGTCGGTGAACGGCGCCGGCACGATCTCGATGACCGAGATCAGATACGGCGGATTGCCTGGATGCGCAACCAGGCAGCGCGCGCGCCCTGGCAACGCATCGGCGAACGAAGACGTCGTCAATGCCGACGATGAACTCGCCAGCACCGCAGCGGCGGGCGCGTGCACATCGATCAGCGCGAACAACTCGCGCTTCAGCTCCACGCGTTCAGGTGCACATTCCTGCACGAGCACCACGTCCCGAACCGCATCGGCGAGATGGTCGAACACGGTGATGCGGGCCAGCAGCAACTCGGCTGGCTCATCGAGCAGGCCAAATTCAGCGAGATCGTCGAGGCGTGCCCGCACTTCGGGTTTCACCGCGTGCCGCCGTTCTTCCGCCGGGTCGTACAGGCACACATCAAAGCCCGAACGCGCGAACACGATACAAAACGCCACACCAATGCTGCCCCCGCCGACTATCGCGACCTTCTTCATTACTTCTCCCAATTCGAATCTTCAAAAAGTCAACCGCATCACCATGCTGCGGTTTGCACCCGTGCGAATCAGCAGCGGCCCAGCAAGCGCACGGTCCATGTTTGCGTCGCCCGTATCCACGAACAGCCGGCCGTCGACAAGCGACAGCAGCTTGTGAACGCTCGCCACCACTTCGATGCGTTGCCGCGCTACACGCGACAGCACGCGCGCGCTGATCGGCTGATTGCCGCGTCCGAACAGGCATCCCTGGCGTCCAATCACGCCAACCACGATCGACGCGGACGGCCACCTATCCAGCAGCTTCAGCAGCGTGGCCTCAGACGTATCGGCGGCCACGACACTGCCGTTGACGATCGCGTCGACGCCGAGCATCGTGCCGCGCACGCCAGCGCGTTCGCAAAGCGTCGCCATCGTGGTACCGGGACCGACGATATACAGCGTCTCGCGCTCGAATTCCGCTGCCAGTTGGCGGCACGCCGCGTCGATGTCGGCGCCACCGCTGCCCGGCATGTGCGCCTTGCTGCCTTGCATACGCGTGCGATCCACGGGCGCCAGCACATGCCCATGTAGCCGCGAAGAAGCACGGTCCGCGCGCAACTCCGCTTCGTCGATATCGAGCAACTCGACCGGCTGTACGTCGAACGGTCCGCGTGCGCATTGCGCCGCCACTTCCCCGGCACGCGCCGCCGTCAGCGCGAACACGCCCGAATACATTTTTACGCCGCAGGGGATGCCGATCACCGGGAGGTCCGTGCCGGCAATAGCCGCGATATCGCGTGCCGTGCCGTCACCGCCGGCGAACAGAATCAGGTCCGTGCCCGCGTCAATAAACGCCCGGCATGCGGCCGCCGTATCCGCCGACGAGCTCGGCGAGCCAGCGGGCCACGCGACAACTCGCGCCTCTAGTCCAGCGACGCGGCATAATTCCTCACCCATCGCCCCAGCCGCCGTGACCACGTGGAAACGCGCTACATCTGCAGCGGCCCGAAGTCGCAGTAGCGCAGGCAACGCACGCGTACCCGCATCGAAAGACGCTTGCCGCGCACACGCCTCCGCCACAGTCCCCGGACCATCGCTCCCTTTGAGTCCTACCGCGCCGCCCACCCCGGCCAGCGGATTGATCACTATCCCGATGCAGATCGACACGTCCGATTCCGGCCTTGCGGCAACAAATTGATGTCGGTATATTGTGCGCCATACAAACAAATGTGCGCAATAGTAAATTGGCGTGCATCACCGGAGCACTGTATGCGAAACCAGCCGCATCCCTTCATGGCTAATTCCGTAAGCGCGATCCAGCAGGAGATGCTGGCGGCGATTGGCGCGAAGACCATTGCGGAATTGTTCGAGCAAATTCCCGCCGATCATCGGACCCAGGTGCCGCTCGATCTGCCGCCGGCGCTCGCGTCGGAAGCCGCGCTAAAGCGTCATCTGATGGATACGCTCAGCCAGAACCGCCATTGCGAAAGCGAATTGAGTTTTCTCGGCGGCGGCTGCTGGCGTCATCACGTGCCGGCTATCTGCGACGAGATCGCGCGGCGCAGCGAATTCCTGACGTCGGTATGGGGCACGCCATCATCGGACCAAGGACGCTATCAGGCATGGTTCGAGTTCTGCAGCCAGTTGGGCGAATTGGTCGATTGCGATCTGGTCGGGCTGCCCGTCTACACGTGGGGCTGTGCGGCTGGCCACGCGCTGCGCATGGCCTCACGTCTGAACGGACGGCGCAAGGTGCTCGTGCCGGAAGCGCTCGATCCCGAACGCCTGCTGGTGATACGCAACTATTGCGAACCGTCGGAAATGGCACAGCATCTGTCGATCGTGCCGATGCGCGTCGATCCCGCGACAGGTCGCATCGATTTCGCCGATGCCGCCGCGAACATCGGCGCGGATACAGCCGCGGTCTATCTCGAGATGCCGAACTATCTCGGCATACTCGAAGACGACGCCGAGCGCCTCGCCGAGTTGGCCCATGCCGCCGGCGCAGAAATGATTGTCGGTGTGGACCCAATTTCGCTCGGCTTGCTCGCGCCGCCGCCGTCTTATGGCGCGGACATTGTGGTCGGCACCACGCAACCGCTCGGCGTTCACATGTACGGCGGGGGCGGCCTAGGCGGTTTCATCGCGACCCGCGACGAAGAGCGTTATGCACGCGAATACCCCACGCTACTCGTCAGCATGACCGGCACCAGTCGCGCGGGCGAGATCGGCTTTGGGCTCTCGCTGGCCGAGCAGTCGTCGTATGGCTCGCGGGAAAACGGCAAGGACTGGACCGGCAACTCGGTGTATCTCTGGGCCATCGCCAATGCCGTCTATCTGTCGCTCATGGGTCCGCAGGGTTTCGAAGACGTGGGCCGACTCATCACGGCCCAGGCGCACTATGCGGCGCAAAGGCTTGCCACGCTTCCGGGCGTCAGCGTGCCGCTGTCCGGCAGTTTCTTCAAGGAGTTCGTGGTCGATTTTTCCGCGACCGGACACAGCGTCGCATCGATCAACCAGGCGCTCCGCGAACGAGGCATCTTCGGCGGCCACGATCTGTCCACGGAGTTTCCGGGACTCGGTCAGCGCGCGCTTTATTGCGTCACCGAACTTCACGAGCGGCGCGATATCGACCGGCTCTTCGACACCCTCAGCGAGATCCTGAACCATGACAACTAAACCGCACCTGCGCCGTTATCACGCCGCTGTCTGGGACGAACCGATCGTGATGGAAATGTCGCGAGAAGGCCGGCGCGGCATGCTGTTTCCAGAGCCCGATCGCGAGGTTGCCGAATCCGTCGGCGCACCGGAACAGTTGATTCCCGCCGCGCTGCGCCGCTCGACGCGCCCCGCGCTGCCCGAAATGTCGGAGCCCGATGTGCTGCGCCACTATCTGCATCTTTCGCAACAGACACTCGGCATGATGGGCATCTCGCTGTTCGGCACTTGCACGATGAAATACAACGCGCGCCTGAACGAAGCCATCACCTCTCGCGATGAAGTCGCCGAACTGCATCCGCGACAACATCCCGACACACTGCAAGGCGCGCTGCAAATCATCCACTCGCTGGACCTCGCGTTGCGCGAACTGTCCGGCATGCACCGCTTCGTGTTCCAACCCGCAGGCGGCGCGGACGCTGCCTACACGCACGCCTGCATCACGCGCGCCTATCATGCAGCGCGCGGCGAGCTCGAGACGCGCGACGAAATCATCACCACGATCCAGTCGCATCCGTGCAATCCGGCGACCGCCGCGACGGCCGGTTTCAAGGTAATTACGCTGGCGCTGGAAGAAAACGGCTATCCGTCGATTGAGGCGCTAAAGTCAGTGGTATCCAGTCGCACCGCTGCCTTGATGGTCAACAATCCCGACGACATGGGCATCTATAACCCGCACATCAAGGAGTGGGTGCGCATCGTGCAGGAAGCGGGCGGACTGTGCTTCTACGACCACGCCAACTTCAACGGCGTGATGAGCCGGATTCGTGCACGGGAACTGGGTTTTGACGCGTGCATGTTCATGCTGCACAAGACCTTCGGCGGCCCGAAAGGCGGCGGCGGCCCGGCTGTCGGCGCATATGGCTGTAGCGCCGCCCTGGCGCCGTATTTGCCGGGACCGCTGGTCGTGGAGCGCAACGGCTCGTACCGGCTCGAACCCGGCCCGCATACCAGCATCGGGCGCGTGCGCGAATTTTTCGGCAATCTGCAAACGGTCATCAAAGCTTACGCATGGGTACGCGCAATGGGCGCGGAAGGCATTGCGACGGCCGCGGATCTGTCCGTCCTCGCGAACAACTACATGACGCAGGAACTCACGAAGATTCGCGGCGTAACGTGCTCGCATCCGCATGTCGACGCATGGCGGATGGAGATGACGCGCTTCAGCCTGGCGACGCTTGAACAGGAAACCGGCATAACCGTGTTCGACGTGCAGAACCGGATGGTCGATTTTGGCGTCGATGCGTTCTGGCTCGCGCACGAGCCATGGATCGTGCCGCAGCCTTTCACGCCGGAGGCCGGCGAGATGTGGTCGAAGGAGGACATCGACACCTGGATCGCTGTGTTCAGGCAGATTTGCCACGAGGCCTACACCACGCCGGACATCGTGCGCAGCGCGCCGCACAATCACCCGGCCGGGCGGGTCGACGGCGGCCCGCTGGAGGACCCATCGCGCTGGGCGATGACGTGGCGTGCGCATCTGAAGAAACGCGCCGCCGCGTGAAAGACCATGGATGTCTCGCCGGGCGTTTCAGAGCGCCCTGGTTCGCCAACCGGGGCGCTGAACGCTCAGCCACCGGGTCCGCCACTCCATGTGTGGCGGACCTCTCGTGCATCAACCCTTCCAATGCCCTTCGGCCTTCAACTCGCCGAATACCTGATCGACGGCTTTGCGCGCACGCTTCACCATCTCGGCAATCTCGTCTTCCGAGATGACGAACGGTGGCGAGAACGCGATCGAATCGCCGTCCGGCAAGCCGCGCGTAATCAGCCCATTCGCCAGCGCCGCTTTGGCGACTCGCACGCCCACCTTCAACGCCGGATCGAAGCGCTTCGCCGGATTGCGCGCGGCGACGAATTCGACCGCACCAATCAAGCCGAAGCCGCGCACATCGCCCACCGCCGGATGATCGGCGAAGGTCGCGCGCAGATACTTGTGCATGATCTCGCCACGCGAACCGGCTTGCGCTACCAGCTTCTCGTCTTCGATCACCTTCAGGTTGGCGAGCGCCGCGGCGGCCGCAATCGGGTGGCCGCTATACGTGAAGCCATGACCGAACACGCCGAGCTTGTCGCTACCCGACACGATCGTGCGCCACACCTTCTCCGAAACCAGACTCGCCGACAACGGCACGTATGCCGACGTCACGCCCTTCGCAACGGTGATGAGATCCGGCTTCATGCCCATCGCCTCGGTGCCGAACATCGTGCCGAGCCGGCCGAAGCCGCAAATCACTTCGTCGGCAATCAGCAACACGTCGTATTTGTCGAGGACCTTCTGAATTGCCGGGTAATAGCCGGCGGGCGGCACGATCACGCCACCCGCGCCCATCACCGGCTCCATGATCATCGCGCCGACGGTCTCCGGCCCTTCGGCCAGAATCAGTTGCTCCAGATCGTTGGCGAGCTTTTCCACGAACTCCGCATCGCTCTGGCCCGGTTCGGCCTCCCACAACCGATGCGGCGCCGTCGTGTGTTTGATGAACGACAGCGGCAAATCAAAGCCGCTGTGCAAACCCGGCAGACCGGTCATGCCGGCGGTCACCACGGTGACGCCGTGATAGCCGCGCCGACGCGCGATGATCTTCTTCTTCAGCGGCAGGCCGCGCGCATTGTTGTAATACCAGACGAGCTTCACCTGGGTATCGTTCGCGTCCGATCCGGAATTGCCAAAGAACACCTTCGACATCGGCACCGGCGACATCTCGATCAGCTTCTGCGCGAGCAGGATCGGCGCATCCGTCGACATCGAAGCGAACGTGTGATAGTAGGGCAGCTTCATCGCCTGCGCGTGAATCGCGTCCGCAATCTCGCGGCGTCCGTAGCCAATGTTGACGCACCACAAACCGGCCATCGAATCGATGTAGCGCTTCCCGTGGTTGTCTTCCAGCCACACGCCCTCACCCGACACCATCACGAGCGGTCCATTGCGCTCGTGATCGCTCAGCGCCGTAAACGGATGAAAAAAGAACTGCCGGTCCAGATTGTTGAGATCGGGCGCGTGGTCCGCCACAGGAAAACTCATGACTATCTCCAGGTTGGGTAAGCCGGTTAGCAGCGAGATCAAAAACGCAGAGCGCTATGCCGCGGCAGATCTCGGCACCTAATGTGTGCGCATTGCGTCATTCTGGGCGATATGAGAACATAAATCAACGAATCGAAATACGTCGACGCCCAACCAAGGAAAATTTCAACGATGCTGACACTCAACGACCCGAGCCTGCTCAAACAAGCGCTGTATCTGAACGGTGAATGGATCGACCAGACAGACGTGGGGTTTATCGAAGTCGTCAATCCGTCGAGCGGCGCTGTGATCGGCAAAGTGCCGAAGGCAAGCCGCGCGATGACCGACGATGCCATCGAAAAGGCGCATAGAGCGCTGCCCGCGTGGAGCGCACGCCCCGCGGCAGAACGTTCGCAAATTATCAGGCACTGGTTCGACCTGATTGTGGCCCATGTCGACGACCTCGCACGGATTCTCACCGCCGAACAGGGCAAGCCGCTCGCCGAAGCGCGCGGCGAAATCCTGTATGGTGCTGCGTTTTTCGAGTGGTACGCGGAAGACGCCAAGCGACTGCATGGCGAAGTGCTGCAAGCCCCTTCGGCGGGCCGGCGGATGCTCGTACTGCGTCAGCCGATCGGCGTATGCGCAGCCATCACGCCGTGGAATTTCCCGATGGCGATGATTCCGCGCAAGGCGGCGCCGGCACTGGCTGCCGGCTGCACGATGGTGCTCAAGCCCGCTAGCGCCACGCCTTTTTCAGCGCTGGCGCTAGCCGAACTCGCGCACCGCGCCGGGCTTCCTGCTGGCGTGTTCAGCGTGCTGACGGGCGCGGCATCGGAAGTCGGCGATGAACTCGCGACACATCCGCTGGTGCGCAAGCTCACCTTCACCGGCTCGACCGAAGTCGGCCGATCGCTGATGCAGAAGGCGTCGGGCACGATCAAAAAAGTCGCGATGGAGTTAGGCGGCAACGCGCCACTGATTGTGTTCGACGACGCAGATATTGACGTCGCCGTGGCCGGCACCATCGCGTCCAAATTCCGCAACATGGGTCAAACCTGCGTGTGCGCGAATCGCATCTACGTGCAGGCCGGCATTCACGACCGCTACGTCGAAGCGCTGACACGCGCGGTCAAGGCGCTCAAGGTCGGGGACGGCTTCGCGCAAGGCGTCACGCAAGGTCCGCTGATCGACGACGACGCAGTGGTGAAAGTCGAGGAACACGTGACGGACGCACTCGCTCAAGGCGCGAAAATCGCGGCAGGGGGCAAGCGACACGCGCTCGGCCGGTCGTTTTACGAGCCGACGGTGCTCACTGGCGTCACCCAGTCGATGAAAGTCGCGATCGAAGAGACTTTCGGCCCGGTTGCGCCGATTTTCCGCTTTGACTCAGAAGCGGAAGCGGTGGCGGCCGCGAACAACACGGAATTCGGTCTCGCGGCCTACTTTTTCACACGCGACAACGCGCGCGTCTGGCGCGTCAGTGAAGCGCTGGAATGCGGCATCGTCGGCGTCAACACCGGCGCGACTTCCTTCGAAGGCGCGCCGTTCGGCGGGGTCAAAGCATCGGGCGTGGGGCGCGAAGGATCGAAGCACGGGATTGAAGAGTTTACAGAATTGAAATATATTTGCATCGCGGAAGTCTGCTGATAAGATTTGCGTTACGCAGATTTTGTGCGCCATGCGCCCACTATACCTACTTAAAGAGGAAACATATGGCCGCATACGATACGACCTTGGATGAAGACGACGAAGTTCGTGACCGCGACTACGTCGGCTCGTTTGCTCGCGGGCTGGAAGTCATCAAGGTATTCAACCGGCACACGCCACGGCGCACACTGAGCGAAGTGGCCGAGGCAAGCGGTATGACGCGCGCCACGGTCCGGCGCTTTCTGCTCACGCTCGTGCGCGAGGGCTATGCTGAGACCGACGGGAAGTACTTCAACCTTAAACCGAAGATCCTCGAGATCGGTTTTTCGGCATTGTCGTCCATGAATATCTGGGACATCGCCCAGCCGATCATGAACGCGCTTTCCGCGAATGTGCAGGAGTCGTCCTTTGCCGCGGTGCTCGATGGCGATTCGGTCATCTACGTGGCGCGAGCTACGTCGAACCGCATCGTGAATGTCGGCATCTCCATTGGCAGCCGGTCGCCCGCTCATTGCGTCTCCACCGGACGCGTGCTGCTCGCCGCGCTGCCGGACGCGGAGTTTCATCAATATCTCGAAAAGGCGAAGCTACATAAGTTCACCCCCAATACGGTCACCTCGAAGGTCAAGTTGCGCGAACTGGTTGAAGAAACGCGTTTGCGCGGTTGGTCGATTGTCGACCAGGAACTCGAAATCAGCCTGCGTTCAATTTCGGTGCCGATTCGCGACCGCGACGGCAAGGTCGTGGCCGCACTCAATGTGTGTTGTCCAGCCGACCGCGTGACGCCACAGGACATCAGCACACGGATCCTCTCGGCCATGCTGGAAGCATCAAAGGATATTACCCGCGCGTTGCAGGCCTGACCCGCCACACTCGTTACGCATCACCTGAACGGCACGCATAGCGTGCCGTTTTTTTGTCTGTCACCCGTCCGTGCCATTTTTTAGCGACAAGATGTTTACATGGCGAACTTTTGTGCGCTAATATCAATGACCGTTTCGAGAGATGTCACCACGGGAGCCATCGTTCATGCAGTCGTCATTGAAGGGTAAGGTCGTACTGGTCACGGGAGCAGCGCGCGGCCTCGGTCACGCTATCGCGACAGCGTTCGCCGAAGCGGGAGCCGTGGGTGTCGTCGCGGACCTGCCTTCGCCATCGCGGATGTCGCCGCCACCTGGCATGACGGCGCTCGATTGCGACGTCACCTCTGAGTCGAGCGTCGCAGCCTGCGTTGCGGCCACCGTCGAGCATTTCGGCCGGCTCGACGTGGTGATCGCGAACGCCGGACTCGTGCCGGGCTGGCGCGCAACCGAGAACCTCGATGTCGACGAATGGGATCGCGTCATGGCCGTGAACGCGCGCGGCGTCGCCATCACGCTGGCCAAGACCGCCAAGGCGTTGAGTGCCACGCAAGGATCCGTCGTTGTCATGGCGTCGATCAACTCGTACGCGGCGCATGGCCGCCAGATGCTGTATACGGCATCGAAGCACGCGGTGCTCGGCATTGTTCGCTCGGCCGCGCGGGATCTCGGCCCGCAAGGCGTGCGTGTCAACGCGCTCGCGCCCGGGCCGATTGCAACCGAAGCGCTGCTCGAACGCGTCCAGCATCGCGCCAACACCGGCGGCACGCAAGCCGATATCGTGTTGCAGGAGCTCGCGCGCGGAAATGCGATGGGGCGCCTCGCCACCGCAGTGGAAGTCGCCAGGGCCGCTTTGTTCCTCGCCTCCGACGCCGCCAGTGGCATTACCGGCGTGCTGCTTCCCGTCGACGCGGGCTTGCAATAGTCCGCCGTCGTCCGTGTTTCCCTACACAGCTACACAGGTCCTCTCTCATGTTCAGTCTGGAAAACAAGACCGTACTCGTTACGGGCGCGTCCAAGGGAATCGGCGCGGCAATTGCCACCGCGCTGGGCGTGGCAGGCGCTCACGTCATCGCGCATTACGGCCGCGACCGCGAGGGAGCCGAACAGGCGCTGGCGGACGTGCCGGCGGCGCGCAAGCACTTCGTGCAGGCAGACCTGCACGATCTGGTGGCCACTGAAGCGATGTGGGATGCCGCCCAGGCATGGCGCGGCAATATCGACGTCTACGTCAACAACGCGGCCATCATGCTGTGGAATGGCGGCTTCCAGGCAGATAACGCGACTTGGGACGCCGTCTGGGAAGACACGCTCGCCGTCAATGTACTCGCGCCTGCGCGGCTGATCCGGCGCGCCGTCCGGCATTTCCTCGAGCAACGCGGCGGCGTGCTCGTGACGATCTCGAGCTGGGCCGCACAACGCGGCGTGACCAACCCCGACACGATCGCGTACGCGGCGTCCAAAGCGGCCGTGCGCTCGATGACGCAAACCGTCGCCCGTGCGCACGCCCGAGACGGATTGCTCGCTTACATCGTGGCACCGGGCGTCGTCCGTACGCAAATGTCAAAAGCGTTCGCGGCCACCCAAGACGGCGAGGACAAGATCACCGCCATGCTCGCGATGGGCGAGTGGGTGCCGCCCGAAGACATCGGCAATCTGGTCGCCTTCCTGGCCAGCGGCACGGCTCGTCATCTGAGCGGCGCCACGCTCGATGTCAACGGCGCGACGTACATCCGTTGATCGAAAGATAACAGACGGAAATGAAATAATTGAGAACATAAGTGCGCACAGCGCACATTTTCTTTGACAGTGTATCTTGATGAGACCACAATTTTTCCCGCGGATAGTCCAAGTAAGCCTGTCGGCTGACCGGAAGCACGATGCCCGGAATCCGGCGCCCGCCACCCGATTTCCCATTTGCCCTTTCTGGAGAGTTCTCAATGTTTAGAGCAGTATTTCTCGTGCTGGCTGCGGTTGTCGCGACGGTCACCGCACAGGTGGCCGAAGCCCGCACGCTCGATCAGATCATCAAAAGCGGCACCATTCGCATCGGCGTGAACCCGAACTTTCCGCCGATGAGCTCGTACGACGCGACCAACCAGTTGGCGGGTTTCGATATCGACGTCGGCAACAAGATTGCCAGCACGCTGAACATCAAGGCCGAATTCGTGCCGACTGAAGCGGCGGAGCGCGTACCGTTTCTCGTGTCTGACCGCATCGACATCTCGCTGGGCGCGCTCACCCGCTCCGCCGAGCGCGCCCAGCTGATCGACTTCACGGTGCCGCTGCACACGGAGTCGATGTCCGTGCTGACCTCCAGCAAGATCAAGGCGACCAAATGGACTGACCTGAATTCGCCGTCGATCACGCTGGTCGACATGCGCGGCAACTGGTCGGTCGATTATGTGAAGGGCAAGCTGCCGAAGGCGAAGATGCTGCTGGTCGATTCGATTGCGGACACGGTGCGCGCGGTCGCACAAGGACGCGGCGATGCGATCGTCGAGAACATCGACTTTTTCCAGAATTTCACGAAGAACTATCCGAACGTCAAGTGGCGCACGCTGAACGACCCGATCTTTGTCAATTACGACTGCATCGGCGTATCGAAGGGCAACACTTCGCTGAAGGACTATCTGAACGTGGTGCTGTATGACCTGCACTCGTCCGGTTTCGTCAACGACACGTGGCAAAAGGCGTACGGCACGCCGATGCAAAAGCCGATCGTACCCAATCCGTATTTCTGAGTTTTGTGAGCCGGGGCCGCTTGCGCGGGCTGCCGTGCCAGCGGCCACATCCTGCATGACTGCGCGTGCCTGCGAAGGCGCGTCGTCATTTGTTCTGGATTGCCATGACCTACACGCTTCAATATGCCGATGTGCTCCGCCAGTTGCCATATCTGGCGACCGGCGCGGTGCTGACGCTCGAGATCGCCTTTGTCTCGTTCTGGCTCGGGTGCCTGATCGGTCTCGCCGGTGCGCTCGGCAAACTACACGGCGGCGCGCTGATACGGCGCCTGATCGGCCTGTACGTCGTTGTACTGACGAATACACCGGCCCTCGTGCAGATTTTTTTCCTGTTCTATGCGCTGCCCGATGCCGGCATCACGCTTTCGCCGATGACCGCCGTGCTGATCGGGCTCACGCTGAACTCCGGCGCGTATCTCACGGACATCCTGCGCTCGGGTATCAGTTCGGTGCGCACGTCTGAACTGGAAACTGCCGAGACACTCGGTATGTCGCGCCTGCAAACGGTTCGCTATGTGATCCTGCCGCACGTCGCCAAGACCATTTACGCGCCGCTGTGCAACTTTTTCGTCTGGCTCGTGCTCGGCAGCTCGATCGGTTCGATTTTCGGTGTTGAGGAACTGACGGGCCGCGCGATCAACATTTCCAGCGCCAACATGCGCACGATCGAAACCTTCTCCGTGGTGGCGGCCATTTATGTGGCACTGACCTTCGTGGCATCGATCGCGCTTGCGCTGACCGGCCGCTACGCCTTCCGTGTCAAAGCGAGGATCTTCTGATGCTCGATCAGATCGTTGCTCAAATTCCGACGTTTTTTACGCGCTTCACGCTTGAGTTCCTGCTGGAAGCGATGGGCCGCACCCTCGCCATGACGGCACTTGGCTGCGGCGTCGGCATCGTATTCGGTACGCTCATCGCGGTCATCCGTTATACGAAGATGCGCCTGCTTGCCCCGCTGCGTGTGGTGCTGACAGTGCTGGTGGAAGTGTTCCGCCGCATTCCGTTCCTGGTGAACCTGTTTATCGTGATGTTCGCGTTGCAAGGCTTCGGCTCGGAGGTGTCGCTCTTCACGATTGCCACCGTTTCCATCTGCATCGTCGCGACAGCGTTTCTCTCGGAAGTGATTCGCGCCGGACTCGAATCGGTGCCGCGCCAGCAGATCGAAGCCGCCGAAGTGATGAACCTCGGCTTCACGCGCACGCTGTTCCTCGTGTTGTTGCCGCAATCGTGGAAGGTGATTCTGCCGCCCGCCTTCGCCTTCATGGTGATGTTCATCAAAGACACTTCGCTGGCGTCGCAAATGGGTGTGGTCGAGCTGACCTTTACCGGCAAGGTACTGATGAACCGCGGCTTCTCGCCCTTTCTCGTCTATGGCGCGGTGCTTGCCGCGTACTTTATCTTGTCCTACCCATTAAGCCGTCTGGGTGCTTATCTGGAGAATCGCCTTGCCTCACCTCGCAGTCGAAAAACTCTCAAGCGCGTACGCTCAGCAACAGGTTCTCCGCGACATCACACTCTCGGTTGAACGCGGTGAAGTCATCAGCCTGATCGGGCCGTCGGGATCGGGCAAAAGCACGCTGCTGCGCACGCTGGTCGGATTGATGCCGCCTACTGCCGGCCGGGTCGTGCTCGACGACGAACCGCTCGATTACTCGTCGCGCAAAAGCGTGCGCGCCGCGCGCGACAAGATGGCGATCGTATTCCAACAATACAATCTGTTCCAGAACATGGATGTGATGCGCAACGTCACGCTGACGCCGGTGAAGATCAAGAAGCGGGCGCGCGATCAGGTGGAAAGCGAAGCCAAGGAATTGCTGCGCCGCGTGGGTCTGGCGGATAAACACGCGAGCTATCCCGACGAACTGTCGGGCGGCCAGCAACAGCGGGTTGCCATCGCGCGGGCGCTGGCGCTCAAGCCCGAGCTTCTGCTACTCGATGAAATCACCGCCGCGCTCGACCCGGAACTCGTGAACGAAGTCCTCGACACGGTGCGCACCCTGGCGAGCGAAGGCATCACCATGCTGCTCGTGTCGCATGAAATGTCGTTCGTGCGCGAAGTTTCCACGCGGGTAGTGATGATGGACAAAGGACAGATCGTCGAGATCGGCACGCCGGACAAGATCTTCGGCAACGCCAGTGAAACCCGTACGCGAGACTTCGTCAGCAAGATTCTGCGGCATCACTAACCGGATCAAACCCCGGCATGAGCGCCTGAGTGATCAGGCGCTCGCCAGGAGGAACGGCGAAAGGTCGACATCGAACGGAGCGGGCTTGCCTTGCACCAGGCTCGCGATGATCTGTGCGGCAGCGGGTCCGGCAGTGAAGCCCATCCACGGAAAGAAGTTGATGAAGAAACCGGGGATGCCGGGCACTTCGCCGAGGATAGGCTTCCAGTCGTCGGTGCCGTTCACCACCGCCGCCCATGTGCGGATCACAGAGAGTGCACCGAGGGCCGGCACCGCAGCCAGTGCGACGGCCATGTTGCGCTCGAGCGAGTCAGGGTCGGTGCTCGGATGGCCGCGGCTATGCCAGCGCGCCGGCCAGCCGCCGCCGATCAGAATCGAGCCGGCCTGATTCTGTTTGAGCGTGAGTTTGTCACCCGCGGAATAGACCAGATGCGGAATCAGTGGGGCGACGCGCTCCGTAACGGCAACCTGAATCGCGAATCCCTGCACATCGATCGCAATGCCGAGTAGCGCAGCGATCTTGCCGGCGTCGGCACCGGCCGCATCGACCACGCGCTTCGCCCGGAAAACCCGGCTTCCGGCGAACACTTCGAACTCCCCTCCCGTCCTGACAATTCGCGTGACGGTGGTATGGCGCTCGAACGCCACACCCAATGCCCGCGCGGCACGTGCATAGGCGAGTGTGGCGGCCAGCGGACTCGCCTTGCCTTCGTCGGGACAGAACGCGCCGCCGACAATCGCGTCGGACAGATAAGGCGCAAGCGCCCTTACTTCGGCCCGGTCGAGCAGACGAATCTCGAGCCCTTGCGAGCGCTCCACCTCCGCCTTCGCCGCGATCGACGTCATCTGCGAGGCGTCGGTCGCAACCAGCAGACCGCCCTTCAGCGACACTTCGAGATCGGCGTCGAGCTCGGTTGGCAAACCGCGCCACACGTCGATAGAACGGTGCAACAAACCAATGGTCGGCGCGAAGGTTCTGGCCCATTCCGGGCCGCGATTGACAAACGGATCATGCGGAATCTGCGCGTGCAGGCTACCTGCATTCGATCCGGACGCCTGCGTATTCAATTCGCTGCGCTCCAGCACGGTTACGGCTACGCCATCGCGGGCGAGATAGTAGGCGGTCGCGCATCCGGCGAGGCCACCGCCGATCACAATCACATCGTTCATCGGGTCGACAGGGAGGTGTGGGGAAAACGTTACGTATTACTTCGTCGCTGCGCCGGCAGCATGGATGTTACGCCGCGCCAGAAAGAAGGCGAAATTCCTGGGCAGCACATCATGCGGAGACGGATGGCCCAGTGAGCGCGCCGCACGATACACAAAGTTAGGATCGGCCAGCAACTCACGCGCAACGGCAACGAGATCGGCCGAGCCATCACCGATGATCTGGTTCGCCTGCGCAGGCTCGGTAATCAATCCCACCGCAATGGTGGCGATGCCCGTCTCGCGGCGAATCCGTTCGGCATATGGCACCTGATGCCCCGGCGTCTCCGCGCGCGTGGAACGCGCCACCGGACCGCGAATGCCGCCCGACGAACAGTCAATCAGGTCGATGCCTAGATCCTTCAGCCGTCGCGCCAACTCGACGGTTTCATCGAGCGTGACTCCACCCGCGATTTCGTCCACGCAGGAAGCGCGATACCACACCGGCATGGCGTCCGGCACGACCTGCCGGATCGCCCGCGCCGCGTCCAGCGCGAGACGCGCGCGATTGTCAAAACTGCCGCCGTATCGATCGGTACGGTGATTCGCTAGTGGCGACAAGAATTCGTGCAGCAGATAGCCATGCGCGCCGTGCAACTCGACAAAATCGAGGCCCGCGTCAACCGCTCGCCGCGCACTCGCCGCGAACGAGGCGACAATGCGCGCAATGGCGGCTTCGTCAAGCGCCACGGGAACCGGCCAGCCCTCGGCATGCACAAGCGCAGAGGGCGCGACCGTGGTCCAGCCGCGCGGCGGCGCGGCGCTCGCGAGCGGTCCGGCGCCGTCCCACGGGCTGGCCGAACTGGCTTTGCGCCCGGCATGGCCGATTTGCACGCCGAGCGGAATACCCTGCTCGTGATACAACTCGGCCAGTTGCCGGAAGCCCGCGATCTGGCCGTCGTCCCATAGCCCGAGACAGCCCTCACTGATACGGCCGTCGCGTTCCACCGCCGTAGCCTCGATCACAGCACCGCCCACCCCGCCGAGCGCAAAGCGCGCGTGATGCGCAAGATGCCACGCGGTCACGCAACCTTCGACGGCACGGTATTGGCACATCGGTGACACGACGACCCGGTTGGCGAATGTTACGCCCCGTGAACTGAACGGCGTGAACAGACTGATCTCGTGCATCGCGGGCTCAGGCCTTTCGCGCCGCGCAACGCGCGACATAGGCGTTGATGTCGTCGAGAATCGACACGATCTTGGCGCGCCGTTCCACCCCTTCGTTGCCGAGCGCCGAGAACGTCGTGAGCGGGGGACGCACGTCGCCAACCGGATAACCCTGCGACGCCGCCAGCGCTTTCGAATAGCACTGGTGCCCGTAGGTTGGATGGCCTTCCGCGATGATCCGGTCGAAGCTGCCGATCATCTTCTGGATAGTTTTCGCCTCTTCCATCTCACCTTCGACCAACGCGTCCCACATCCGTGTGGACGCCTCGGGGATGTAATTCGCGTACGGGTTGACATAGCCGACTGCGCCGAGCAGGAAGCTTTCCACGGGACGTTCGCCGGCGAACACGTTCATCACACCGTCTGTGGCTTCGATCACGTCGTAGACGCGGCCGACATCCATGCTCGCTTCCTTGATATACCGGACGTTGTCGAACGCACGCGTCAGCCGAGCCACCAGTTTCGCCGACATGTCGACGTTGGTCGTCACCGGATTGTTGTAAAGCATGATCGGCAGCGATGTAGCTTCGGCGATTGCCCGGTAGTACTCGAAGATCTCGTCGTCGGTCGGTGTGTAGTAATAGGGCGGCACGACCATGTACCCGTCCGCACCGAGCGCTTCGGCTTCGCGCGTGTAGCGCACCGCGTTCGGCGTTGATGCGTTCATCGTCCCGACCAGCACGTCCATCCGCCCGGCGACGTGCTTGACCGAGGTCTCAACATATTGAGTGCGCTCCTCGTCCGTGATCGTCAGAAACTCGCCGGTGGTGCCGAGGATGATGACGCCGGGGGAACCCGCTTCTATTTGCCAGTCGAGAAAGAGCTTGAGCGCGTCTTCGTCGATCGACTTACCGTCGGCGGTAAAGGGCGTCACGGTCACACCATAGCTGCCTCGAAAAACTTTACTCACACATTTCTCCAAATTGATCGTTGAGTGCCAGCCGCTATGCGCACAAATGTTGCGCATAGAAGTGGACGGCCATGCTGTCTTTTGAAAGCCGACGAGTTCGACATCATCACAGCGATCAACCCTCATCGGTAATAATTGTCGCCCCCATTCCACACCTTCCTACGAAATTTACCTAAATTTCGCAAAAGCCAAACAATCATTTTTGTTCACATGGCGCCTTAATGTTAGCATGGCGCACGTTTTGTCACCAAGCGCATGCAGCGAAATTGGGTATCTGTAGCGCACCGTCGCAACCGCAGAACGTGCAAACCACGCAGGCAGCGCGACCCAGACGACCACTTCGCACCCGCTGTGAAGTAACTGGCTCGCACTACCAATTTCCAGCAGTACCAATTCAGGGGGAGTTGAGCGGCATGAGGACTATCAGGCGGATCGCAGCGCTCGTAGGCGTTGCAGCGGCGAGTTTGGCTCACGCACAAAGTAGTGTGACGCTGTACGGCGTCATCGACGTGGGCCCCACGTTCGTCAGCAATGAAGGCGGTGCGCATAACTTGAAGATGGACGACTCGATCTCGGCGGGCGATCGCTGGGGCCTGAAGGGAACCGAAGATCTCGGCGGCGGGCTGAAATCGATTTTCGACCTTGAAAATGGCTTCGATGCGTTGAATGGAGAAGCCCGCCAGGGCGGCCGCGAATTTGGCCGTCAGGCGTGGGTCGGCCTGCAAAACAAGTACGGCTCGATCACGCTTGGCCGTCAGTACGACCTGATTTACGACTACACCGCCAATTACGCGATGAGCGCGTGGGCAAGCGGCTACGCGACCCACCAGGGCGATCTGGACCGGATGGGATGGGAGCGTCTGGACAACGTCATCAAGTTCAAGAGCGCGGACTTTGACGGGCTGCAGGTCGGTGCGTTGTACTCGTTCGGCGATGTGGCAGGCAGTCTGCACGAAGACAGTTCGTGGTCCTTTGGCGGGCAGTACAACCATGGTCCGTTCTCCGCGGGCGCGGTCTATCTGCGCATGAACAATCCGAATGGCTCGAACACAATCGACCCGTATGCGTCGATGGGTGTCTTCAGCTTCCTCGGCCAGACCACCGCGATACGCAACCCGACCACCGGCCAGGTCACCGATCTGTATTCCAGCACGCCGCTTCCGATCGACAGCCAGAGCGTCATGACGCTGGGCGCGAGTTACGTGTTTAAGAACGTCACCTACGGGCTCGCCTATTCGGATGTCTGGTTCAAGGGCTACGGTGAGACCTCGGTGCTGCGCACTTATGACTCGGGCGCGTCGTGGCAAGCCACGCCACAGTTCAGCGTGTCGGCTGCTTACTACTACTCGACCTTCGAAGGGCATCACTACAACGAAGCCAGTCTCGGCTTCGACTATAGCCTCTCGAAGAGCACCGACGTCTATCTGCAGGGCTCTTATCTGCGCACTTCGTCCGGCGTCGATGCGGTTCAGGGCTATCTGTTCACCCCGTCGACCACCAACACTCAGACCAGCGTGCGTATCGCTCTGCGTCACAGCTTCTGACGCGAAAGCGCCGCACGACTTCTGAAGTCGTGCGGCGCGCTGACCGTGCTTTCAAGCTTCAACGCAGATGAAAATCGACGCTTATTGTCCGGCCAGCGCCCGCAATTCTTCCTGTTGTAGACGCATGGGTGAATAAGGCTGCATGTCCACGCCCGGATCGCAGCCGGTTATCAGATCCGCGACGAAGCGCGCGGTTAGCGGTCCAAGCGTATAGCCGGCGTCGCCAGGAATCGCAGCATGCAAACCGGGCAAGCCGGGCATCTCGCCCAACACGCCACGCCCATCCACTTTCGAATTCAGCCCGGCCCACGTGCGGATGATCTGCAGTTGCGAAAGCGACGGCACCATGAATTGCGCCAGCGAGACATTGCCGATCATGCTCACGGGATCGACTACCGGATAGCCGGACCCGGGCGCGAGTTTCGCCGGCCAGCCGCCGCCGATAACCACCTGGCCCGTCGACAACTGCTTGAGCGTAATCGACCGTTCCGCGTGCTGGACCAGATGCAGGATCAGTGGCGGCGCGGCCTCGGTGATATTCATATGCAACGGCTCGGGCTCGACCGGCAGGTAAGCGCCAACGCTCTCCATCAACGCACGCGCACCGGGTCCGGCCGCGACGGCGACCTGGCGCGCGTTGAGCGTGCCAAGCGCGGTGGTGAGCGTGTAGCCCGGAACGGCGGCGCGCAGATGCTCGACCTTGCAGCGATCGACAATCGTCACGCCCATGCGAACCGCCCACGCCCTCACCTGCGCATTGCATTTGAGCGGATTGAGCTTACCCTCGTTGGCGCACAACTCGGCGCCCAGCGCGGCCGGACCGAGATAGGGCGCGATCCGCTCAAGATCGGCGCGCTCGAGCAACTCGACCGACAGGCCGAGTTCGCGCTCACGGCGGCTCTTGGTCACGAGAAATTCGAACTGTTCGGGCGTCTCGGCGATCATTAATCCACCGGAGACTTTCATTTCGAAATCGGCCCCAATCGCACGTTCGAATTCTCGCCAGTACTCGACCGCCTTCGGATAGAGCGGCAACTGCTGTTCGAAACCGGCCACCCGCTCGGGGAAAAGCCGCATGAAACGGCTCTGCATCTGCACGTGCAAGCTGCCGGCGTTGGCCGTCGACGCGGCGGACCCGCCCGCGTCGATCAGCATGACATCGCGGCCCCGCTGCGCGAGAAAGCCCGCCAGGCACAAACCGACAATACCCGCACCAATCACCGCGACATCGGTGTTTCGGCGCGGCAGTTCGTCCATCCAGATAGCCTTCATGAATCGCTACCGCGCCCGCTCAATTCCGCGATCGTTACCGGCTTGACCGGCACCCGTGGAGCGAAACCGGACATCTCGTCACGCGAGCGGCCGAAGCGTTCGCACACAATCTCATCGAGCACGGGCGCGCAGTAGCGGCCCTGGCAGCGCCCCATGCCGATACGCGTACGCCGCTTGATCGCACCGGCCGTGCTGAGGCCTTCGTCGAGCGCGGCATCGAGTTGGCCGAAGGTCACTTCCTCGCAGCGGCAAATCACGGTATCGCCGCAGCGTACTTTCGGCGCGTTCAGCGCACTCGCGTAGATGTTCCACAGCGCGTGCTGGAAGCGGCGTTGCCTCGCCAGTTCGCCGACTGCGCGGGCGCGTTCACGCAGCAGCGGCTCGGCCGGTGCGTGGCCGAGCACCGCGGCCACCGCCGCGCCCACGACCACACCTTCGGCGAGCGCCGCTTTGGCGCCGCCTAGACCCGTGCAGTCGCCGAGCGCGTAGACGCCCGCGACGCTCGTCAGGCCCGCGTCATCGTGGCGTGTCACGAGTTGCCGGCGACGCGCATCGAAGTCATGGATGCAACCCAGCGCGCGAAGCAATTCGTTGGCCGGCTCGAAGCCGTAGCCTAGACACACCACATCCACCTCAATGCGCTGAGCCAGCGTCTCGCCCGACACGCGCGCCAGCGTCACGGAGAGTCCGCCCGCGGTTTGCTCGATGCCCTCGATCACTGTTTCGTTGATGACACGCACGCCGCGCCGCTTCACCGTCCGCTGATAGCCGAGACCTTCAGCGACGAGCGCGGGCGCCGCAAGCCCCATCGTCAGCAGCGAATCGAGCGAGGCAAGGCCGGGCGCGGGCGCCGCTTCCACCACCGCCGCGACGCTAGCGCCGCCGCTCAGCAGCTCCGCCGCCAGTTGAAGATTAAGCGGCCCATTTCCCGCGATCAGCACGCGCTGGCCCGGCAAGCGCCGCGACGTGCGCCACAGGGTCTGCGCGGCGCCCGTCGTCATTACGCCTGGCAGCGTCCAGCCCGGCACTTGCCAGCCACGTTCGTACGCGCCGGTCGCCACAATGCAAGCGGCGGGACGAAAGCGAATGGATCGCCCGCGCACCGTTGCGATGAATTCTTTCGGTTCGAAGGCGCCCCAGACCAACGCGTCAGCAATGATCTCGACCCCTGCTTTCCGGGCGGCTTCGATGAGCGCCGCGCCACGGCGATGTTGCGCATCGGCAGGCACCACGCCTTGCTCCGATACGCCCAGTTGCTTGTAGTACTGACCACCGGCGTAACTGCGTTCGTCGAGCACGGTCACGTCGACGCCCGCGCGTTGCGCGAACAGCGCCGCCGATAATCCGCCCGGTCCCGCACCGATCACCAGTAATTCCGGCTCGCGCAGTTCAGGTTCGCGTACACCGGGAAACACGCCCGACGCTCCTGATGCGGTCGCGCTGGAAGACGAAGGCGGCACGGTCATAGGCCGTCCATGCGCGCCGCGCCGCACGGTAATCGGCTTTTCGATCTTCGTCATGCAGGCGCGCCGGTTGGCGACGCCGTCCACTTCGACCAGACAGTCCTGGCACACGCCCATTCCACAGAACACGCCACGCGGCTGACCCGACACGGTAGTCCGAAAGTCCTGCACACCATGGCCGATCAGCGTCGCCGCCAGGGTTTCGCCGGGTCGCGCCTGCAGGGTCTTTCCTTCGAACTCGATAGCAATCGTTTGAGTCATGGTCGATCGGTGCGTAGGTCGGGATGCGTCCAGCAAGAAAAAACGGCCCGCTTCACAGCGACGGCTCCAGGCGGGTATTGAGCACGAGTTCCGCCACGGTCGCATTGTTCGGCAGCGACAACAAGAAGGCGATAGTATCAGCAACCGTTTCTGGGCTCAGCCGATCGGCCACCGGGCTCGCGCTCGCGAATTTCGCGATCAGCTCGGTATTCACTGCACCGGGGCATACCGCTGTCGCGCGCACGCCGCTTTCCCAACCCTCGAAACGCGCGGCGTGCGTGAGCGCCATCACCGCGTGCTTGGTCATCGAATAGCCAATGGAATCGGTGGGCCGGTAGCGCTTGCCGTCGGTCGACGCAACGTTGATGACGCGGCCCCTGCCGCTCATCTTCAGCGCGGGCATGGCGGCGCGAATCGTGCGGTACGGCCCCTTCACGTTGACTTCCCACATCTGGTCGAGCGCGCTTTCATCGCCACGGTCGAAGGTGATTTCGAGCAGGATGCCCGCGTTGTTGATCAACACGTCGAGCCGGCCGAAGCGTTCGAGCGTTGCCGCGACCCACGCAACCGGCGAGGCGGCGTCGAATGCGTCGTAGCGCGTGACCAGCACGCGCGCCGTATCCGCGGCAAGCGCCGGATCGATCTTCGCCGCATCGCGCACACCGAGCGACAGCGTATAACCCTCGTGATAAAGACGCGCCGCGATGGCAGCGCCGATGCCGCGCGACGCGCCCGACAGCATCACGATGCGTCCTTCTCCGCTGACCTGAGCCATCAGAAGAGCCCCTGATAAACGCCACCATCGTTGACGATATTCTGCGCCGTCATAAAGCCGTTCTGCGCGCTGCACAGAAACGCGATCAGGTCGCCGCATTCGGACGGATCGGCAAAGCGGCCGGCGGGGCAATGGCTCAGGCGGTTTTCCACAATGGCTTCGAACGTCGTGTTGCCACGCGCGGCGTGACCGTGCAGGTTGGTGACGAGTGCATCGGTTTCGAACAGTCCCGGACACACACTGTTGATGACCACGTTATGCGGAATCAACTCGCGGGCCATCGCAGCAATGGCACCGGCCAGCGCCAGCCGAGCGGCGTGACTAGGCGCGAAGCCGACCTGCGGAAACTTGATGAAGCTCACCGACATGTTGACGATCCGGCCGAAGCCGCGTTCGCTCATGCCCGGAACGAGCGCGCGGATCAGTTCGAGCGAAGAAAAGAAATGGGCTTCCATCCAGCCGTCCCACGCCTCGCGCGAGAGGGTGCGGAAGTCGTCGGGAACCTGACGAATGCCGGGATTCGCGACCAGGATATCCACGACACCCGCTTTCGCCACGACTTGGGCGCGTCCTTCGGGCGTGCCCAGGTCGGCACTGATGATGTCGACCTTCACACCGGTTTCGGCGATTAACTGCCGCGCGGCAACCTCCAGTGTTTCGTGCGAGCGGGCAACCAGTGTCAGGTCGACACCTTCCCGCGCGAGCGAACGCGCTGCCGCAAACCCCAAGCCCTTGCTGCCGCCGCACACCACTGCGCGGCGTCCTCTGATACCCAAGTCCATAACGTCTCCGCTAGCCAGCGCATCGTGCGCCGGCCGGTTTCCTGTTGAGCCGCATGACGCGCCGTTGATCCGGCCGCCTCTTGCACCAGCCTGTTGGGCGGCTTACTTCACCGGCTTCGCAAACGACGCTGCCAGCAAGCGGGGCGGCACCTTGAAACGACCCGCGACATCGCGCCATTGCTCGCGCACCGTGGTGATCTCCGCAGTGTCGCCCGCGACCAGCACAGTGGCCGGCAGCAATTGTGCGTTATAGCGCGCAGCTCCCGATTCCGTATAACCGCCGGCATCGAGGAACGCAACGAAGTCGCCCCGTTCGAGCGGCGGCATCATCCGGTCTGCGCCGACTTCATCGGAGTTGCAGAGCGGACCGACCAGATCGACGTGGTCGTTCGCTTCGCGCGCCGTGTTCTTGACGGCGACCGCGTGGTAATACCACTCGAGCGCGGAGGCCCACGAGAGATGATTCGTCGACAAGTCGAGATTCACCCACTTCTTCGCTGTGCCCTGTTTGATCGCACCCACCCGTCCGACCGCCACGCCCGACGGTCCCGAGATCGCGCGGCCCGGTTCGATGCGCAGTTTCGGCAGCGGCAGACTGAGCCGCTCGGCTTCCTCGCGAATCGCCGCTCCGCAGAGACGGCCGTAGATTTCCGGCGTGGGCGCGGCACTGTCGTCGATCTGTGAACGCGGCCCCGTGCCGTACCATTTGCCGAAAGTCCAGCCGCCGCCGATATCGATGCACGGCGGCGTCCAGCCGGTCTGATCACGCAGGAAGCCCGACCAGACGATCATCTCGCGCGCCATGATCGCGAAGTTCTCCGGATCGTTCGACATGCGGCTCAGGTGAAAATGCGTTTCCTTCAGTTCGATGTTCGGCATCTGCTGAGCACGCTTCACGATCTCGACCGTCTGCTCGCGCGTCATGCCCCATTTGGTGGAGTCGCTTTGCTCCTTGAGCGTGCCGGGACCATGCATCGCCACGCCGGTGCGTCCGGCGAGCGGCAGCAGGTCGAGCTTCAAACGGATGCCGATCGCGACTTTCTTGCCAAGCCGTTTCGATATGGAATCAATGCGATCCAGTTCGTCCATCGCGTCAATGTTCACGCAGATGCCGTTGGCAATCGCCATCTCAAGTTCTTCGTCCTGCTTGTTCGAGCCGTTCAGCACCAGCTTCTGCGGATCGGTGCCTGCCAGCAGCGCGATATACATCTCGTTCACGCCAAAGCAATCGCCACCCGCACCTTCCTGATTGAGAATGTGGCGAATCGCGAGACCGTTATTCGACTTGTTCGCGAACAGGATTTCGACCTGCGGATAATGGGCGAGAAAGCCGTCGCGAAACGCCCGGTAACGGTCGCGCAATTCGTTTTCTGAAATGACGTAGAGCGGTGCGCCGTGCGTTTCCGCGAGCGCCTGCACGTCGCAGCCATCGACCCATAAGTTGCCGTTCGCGCCGATGCCGATGTACTTGCCGTATTGCACGGAAAAACCGCAGGGGTTCGCATCCGTCTGATGTTCCTTCATTGCCCTCTCCTTGCTGATGTCTGTATGCATGCCCGCTCTACAGCAGCCCTTCGGCTTGCAAGCCGGCAGCGAGCGCGTCACACTGGCTGGCGCTGAGCGCGCGCAACGGTGCGCGCGGCTTGCCGCCGCCGGGAATGCCGAGTAGGTCCATCGCGGCCTTGGTCGACGGATACAACGTGCGGCCGTCGCTCGTGAACAGATCGGTCAAGCGCCGGCCCGTGGCCTGAAGTCGCGCGGCAAGCAATCGGTCGCCATCGCGCGTGCCTTCGAAGAGCGTTTGGCCGCCTTCGTCCCACACGTTCGGGAAACAGTCGATGACACCGTCCGCACCCAGCTCCACCGCCGGCACGCCGAACACCGACGACGGTCCGCAGAACACGCGCAAACTTTCGTGCACGGCAAGGAAAGTGCCGTAGAAGTTGTTCCAGTCGCCCGAGCTTTCCTTCACGGCGACCACGCGTTCCAGTTGGCTGAGGCGCGTGACCAGCTTTGGCGTCAGGTAGTTCACCGCGTTACCGGGAATGTTGTAGAGCATCACCGGCAAGCCGATGCGAGCCGTGACATCGGCGTAATGTGCATAGATTTCGTCGTCTGTCAGTTTGACGAAGTAAGGCGGCAGGATCAGCGCACCGTCGCAGCCCGCTTTTTCGGCCTGCATCGTCAGCGCGATGGTGTCTTCCACGCCGATCATGCCCGTACCCGCGATCAGCGTGCCGCGCGTGCCGATCACCGCTTTCGAAGCTGTGAACAGCCGGCTGCGTTCGTCGGCGGTCATCGCCCAGAATTCGCCGGTACAGCCGCCCACAACTACGCCGGTTGCCCCTAGCGTGAGATGCCGTTCGATGACGTCGCCCAATTCGCGTTCGTCGATCCTGCCGCTGTCGTCGAACGGCGTCGTGATAGCCGGCATCGCGCCGGTCCAGTTCACACTATCTCGGTTCATTCAAAAATCCCGTGGTCATTGATAACGATTTTCATGCTGCGTCGCGGGTGCGCTTGATTGCGGTGACGTTGGTGTCGTCACGGTTCTGGCGCAGACCGCTCTGCCGGCAGAACACGTGCGTGCGGGCGAGCGTGACGTCGAACGGCACATCCTGGCCGGCGCGAAGTTCGGCGGCGAGCGGCACGTCGCTGCCAATCCGTGTGCAGAAGGTCGCGCCGCCGCACTCCATCAGCACGATCGATTCATGCCCGGTCGGCTCGACCACCTTGATGCGCGCACCATGCGTGCCGCGACCCAGCACGATGTCCTCCGGGCGTAAGCCGATTGCCACCTCGCTCACCGCATCGCTGCGCAACGCCGAATGCGGCAGCCGCAGCGATAGTCCGCCGGCACGCACCGCGAAACCGTTGTCGTCCCGCTGCAATTCGCCGTCGATCAGCGACATTGCCGGCGTGCCGATGAAGCCCGCCACGAACAGATTCGCCGGGCGGTAATAGATCTCGTCGGGCGTGCCGAACTGTTGCAGCACGCCCCCGTTCATCACCGCGATGCGCGTGGACATGGTCATCGCTTCGAGCTGGTCGTGTGTCACGTAGACCGTTGTTGTACCCATGCGCCGATGCAACTCGATCAGTTCCGCCCGCATATGCGCGCGCAGTTTTGCGTCGAGATTCGACAGCGGCTCGTCGAGCAGAAACACTTTGGGTTTTCTGATCAGTGCACGACCAAGTGCAACCCGTTGCTGCTGCCCACCGGATAATTGCTTCGGCTTTCTCGCCAGCAACGGTTCGAGTTGCAGCAACTGCGCAATATTGGCCAGCATGGCCGGCCATTCGCTTTTCGGCACGCCGCGCTTCTTGAGCGGATAGACGATGTTTTCGGCCACCGTCAAATGAGGATAAAGCGCGTACGACTGGAACACCATCGCGATATCGCGTTTGGCCGGCGGCAGTTCATGCACTTCCTGGCCTCCGATATGGATCGCGCCGCTAGTCGGCTGTTCAAGCCCCGCGAGCATGCGCAGCGTGGTCGTCTTCCCGCAGCCCGAAGGCCCGAGCAGGCAAACGAATTCGCCGTCGCGGATATCGAGGTCCAGTGACGGAATGGATACGGTTTCGCCGAAGACCTTGCGTACGTTTTTGAAACTGACTGCTGCCATTGATCTGCTCCAGAATGCATGTGCCTGGTATTGCCGGTATTCATCCCTTCACGCCACCCGCGCCGAAGCCGCTTGTCAGATAGCGCTGCAGGAAGGCGAAAAAGAACAGCAGGGGGACGCTCATCATCACGGAGGCCGCCATCAGCAACGACCATTCGATGTTGAACGACGACACGAGCATGTTCATCACTCCGGTGGTGAGCGGCCGGGTTTCGTCGGTATTGACCATGACGAGCGCATACAGATACTCGTTCCACGCCAGAATGAACGTGAAAAGGGCGGTCGAAATGATGCCGGGCAGCGCTTGCGGCAGGATCACGTCCTTGAACGCGCCGAGCCGTCCGGCGCCGTCGACGAGCGCGGCGGCCTCCAGATCTTCCGGAATGCCGGCCATGAACGAGCGCAGCAACCACAGCGCGTATGGCAATGCGAAGGTGGTGTAGGAGATCACGAGGCTGGTTAGCGTGTTCTCGAGTCCGAGCTTCACCATCATCAGGTAGAGCGGGATGATGAGCACGACCGACGGCATCAGATACGTGCAAAGCACCGCCACGGCGACGGTCTCGCGGCCGCGATACCTGAAACGCGCGAGACTGTAGCCACCCAGCGTCGCCACGGCCATCACCACCACCGTAGTCGCGACAGACAGCATCACGGAGTTCCAGAAATAGCCCAGAAAGGGCGTGTCTTCGATCAGCCGCCGGTAATGTTCGAACGTCACATGCTCGGGCAGCAGCTTGATCGGGAAAACGAACAATTCGCTTTGCGGCTTGATCGAGGTGAGCACCATCCAGATCAATGGAAACACCATCAGGATCACGATCACCCATGTCACGAGCGAGGCCCACGGGTTGAATTTATCGGCTCGCATCATTACTCCTCGTGCGTTGCGAACGATAGAGATACGCTGCCATCAGCACGCCCATGACCACCATCATGCCGACCGCCGAGGCGGACGCGGCGCCCATCTGGTTCAGCCCGAACGCCTGTTGATAGACCAGCAGCGGTACGGAGCGCGTCTGGTTGACCGGACCGCCGCCGGTCATCAGATAAAGCAGATCGAACTCCTTGAAATCCCAGATGATGCGCAGCAGGATCACTACGCCGAGTACCTCCCGCAACTGCGGCAAGGTGACGTCGAAGAAGCGGCCGATCGGGCCCGCGCCGTCCATGCGCGCCGCTTCGTAAAGCGACAAGGGGATGGTCTGCAAGCGCGCCAGCACTGCGATCACGACAAACGGAAAGTACTTCCACGTACCTACCAGTACGATGCTTATCATCGCGTTCGGCATCTGGCCGAGCCAGTTGACCGGCGCATCGACAATGTGCAATTCGAGCAGCACCTGGTTCAGCAAGCCGTAGAGGTCGTTGAACAGCCAGCGCCAGACCAGCACTGCGACTACGGTCGAAACGAAGTACGGAAAGAGTACGAGGCTGCGCGCCGCAGACCGGAACAGGATCTTTTCGTTCAGCAGCAACGCCATGCCCACGCCGCAAAGAATCTGCAGAATTAGCGTAGAGGTCGTCCAGACGATCGTCACCCAGAGTGAGAACCAGAACGTCGACGAGCCGAGCATGTCGCGATAATTGGCGAGACCAACGAACGACGATTGCTGGGTCGGCGTGTACACCGAATTCAGCGAGAGCCACAGCGCGTAGAGCAGCGGATACACGATCGTCGCGATCAGCAGCAGCATCGCTGGCGCGATCAGCAGAATGCCGAGCCGGCTGTAAGTCGATTCGAGCGAACGGACGCCCATGCTGGGCAATGAAGCTGTAGCCATGCGTATTTCCGTAACGTGTCCAACGCTGCCTAATCCCTAGGCAGCACGGACGGTGACTGGCGTAGAAGCGCGGTAAATACCGCCTGAGATTCGCGGGCGGAATCCAGGCGCTTCTATCAGGCTTTCATCAACGCTTCGAGCTTCTTCGCCGTGGCGCCGATCACCGGCTTTGGCGCCTCGTTGTTGAGCACAACGCGCTGCACCATCTCGGCGAGGACGTTGCTCGCGACAATCTCGTTGGCGCGCCGGTTTGGCTTATGGGCCGGCGATTCATAGCCGAGGTTGTGACCCGATGCGGCGGCGGCGGACATCAGCGCCACTTCCTTCGGATACTTCTTGATAATCGGGTTACTGGCGTAACGCGGATCCGCGGCAATCGTCTTCAGCACCGGCAACAGATGCGCGGGTGCGCCGAGCAATTCGGCAATGTAGCCGGCTGGATCGAACAGATATTCTGCGAACAGTTTGGAAGCCGAAATGTTCTTGGCCTTCTTTGGAATGAAGATGCACGGAAAGTCGTTATAGGTCCATGCCTGCACCGACTTCGAGATGGTCGGGTACGTCGCGCACGTGACGAAATCCGCGATACCGGGGTTCTGCGTCGCAATGTTGTCGAGCACACGGCCGCCATAAATGCCGGTCGCCGTCGACCCGGAGACGAAGGCCGTCAGGCTCTCACCCCAGCTATACCCGGTCGCGCCAGGAGGGCAGAATTCGCGCATCGACTTGTAGAAGTCGAGTGCGTCGAGCGTCGCCTGGCTATCGATGGTAACCTGCAAATCCGGCGTAAACACCTGACCGCCAGCCCGGTGAATAAAACCCAGCATGATCAGCGACGTCATGCTGTTCAGCCCATACGGCAACGGTGCGCCATAGATGCGACCGCCCTGCATTTTCTTGCACGCGGTGCGTAGTTCGTCCCATGTCTCAGGTACTTTGTCGACACCGGCCTTTTGCATCAGATCGCGCCGGATCCACAACACGTCGGCGGCCGTATTCGCGAGACCCGTCGCGCTCAGCTTGCCGTCAGCGGTCTTGAAAACGTCGTTCGCGCTCGGATAGTACTTGTCTACGCCCACGGCTGCGACGACGTCGTCGATAGGTTCGACCAGACCGTCGGCGTAATACGTCTGCGCTGCGTACGAAGGCAGGTGCGTGATGATGTCCGGCACCTGGTTCGCTGCGAAGGCTGCGGCGAGTTGCGCGGGATACCCCTCATCGGACGTCGCTTCAAATACGACCTTGACGCCCGGATGCGCCGCCATGAAACCGGCGATCTGCGCCTTGTAAGCCTTGAGCTGGTCAGGCGCGGCTTGCGTCGACCACCAGCGCAATGTGATCGGCTCCGCGCCGAATGCCACTCGGCCGAACGGCAGACCCGCCACCGTGGCCGAGAGACCCGCCGACGCCGCCAATTTAAGCAGGCTGCGTCGCTTTTCCGAATGACTCGCCGTTTCTTGCTTCCGATTTCTGTCGACCGCCATACCCAATGTCCTCGATTTAGTGCGCCTGTCGCACGAATGTGCGTATTTATACACGACAAGAAATTGAGAAACAATAGGAACTTGGGCGATCGACACGAAAAATTGAACTTTCGCGTAAATTGCGTAATATTTAGTTCGCCGTGCGCACATTTAGATTCTCACGTGTACGCCAATGAAAAAGGCAGTCGAGATAAATGTGGAGGCGGGCTGAGCGCTAACGCACTGCAGGTCACTCGATCGGAGCGTTGGCGCCGGCCGTTTATCTGTTTCCGCGATCGCAGGCGGATGGACTGGCCCGTGACGTGCGCACGCTCACCCAGTGGCTCAGTCATGACATTCTGGCTCTGGTGGGTCCGGTGCTTGCCACCCGGCAGATGCTGTTCGACTTCGTGGTCGATAAGTTGCGACGGCGTGAGTTACTGGATCCACGCCGCATCCGCCCGGTGCGCGTCGCGCTGCAGAACCAGCGCGATAACCTGGCGGCGTTCGCCGGCCAGCTCGATACGAAATTCGCGGGAATCGCGCAGGCCGCGGGCGTCCCTGACGATCTGGTGCGCGCCGCATGCGTGCTGCACCGCAAACCCACGACCTCGCCCGCGTACTGGCAGCTCTGGGGCGGGCTGCAATCCCAACTGGGCGGCCATTTCCAAGCCGTCTTCGCGGCCGTGGCGCAGGTTATGCAACGCACGCCGCGCAGCAGTTCACTGGTGGAAAATCTTAACTCGCGGCTGCGCAACTACTTCACGCTAAGGTGCCATCTGGGCACCCCACACCTCGACCTGCTGCGCTTCTTCCTGAACCATCGGGGCTTCGTACGCAGCCGCCGGGCTGAGCGCCAAGGCAAGAATCCGCGCGAACTGATGACCGGCCAGGCCCATCCGCACTGGCTGATGCTCCTCGGCCTCAGCCCTCTTCAGCCGCAGCGAAGCTGACGCGGGGATTACATTGCTAACTAATCGGGCCCTATCGGGAGGGATGATGACCCTCGTTCGTGTCACGCAAAATCAGCGCTTTTCGAACCGCGCCCGCTTCTCAGTCCATTCCAATTGCCACGGCGAGCTTGCCCTGCTAGTCAGCGACTACCGGTATGCTCTGTGGACACAGCCCTCCCCAAGGCGAGTCGGATGACCTCGCGAACCGAGCCCTTATGTCATGGACTATCTCATTATTTACGCCGAACAGAGCGTGGCGCTTAAGTCGGGAGGATTGGAAGCCCGGTGACTGCGGATAGCGATTCGGCTGAAAGATTAATTGATTTTTTTGAGTGGTCGAAACGATCCGGCTGCACACGGTCATTTGCTGGGAACATCCAATTGTGACGAACCGCCAACCGCGGGACTGTAGTTGGTTTGGGGCGACGCCGCGCGGTTCTGCGCAGCGACGCGTGCTTGCGCGTCGCGGATGTCGTCCGGATAGTTGTAGTTACGGCGGCCGGGATGGTAGCCGGCCTTTTCGAGTAGCGTCAGTTCTCCTTTCACCTGTTCCCGCGTGATGATGGGACTGGATTGCTGAGCAAACGATGCGGCCGGATCGGCCAGAACCGAGAGGGTAAAGAGTGCGTAGAGCAATAATTTCATGATGGCTGACCTCCAAGGACGGAATCTGTTCTCTTGCACACACTCCCTCCCGCAGTGAGCAACTAGAGTTTAGTTGTTAGGGACGATCTTGCAAGTTGGATCCGTAATGGCCTGTTCGCCTGATTGCAGTTCCCGGGTGTGATTACTTGCCAGCGTGCTGCTTCTCGCTGCCAGTGATGCCACGCAAGCCCGATCATCATGTATTCGCACACGCGGGTGACCTTTGTGCTGTCGAGCGGCAGTTTCACTTCCGGCGTCGAGCGTGGTGCGTAGGCCCCCTGCCATTGGCGGTTCCATGCGTCCAGCAGCTCCCGGTGCAGACGGGCGTTTCATGAGAGGCGCCCCGGAACGAGTTCGTTGAGCGTGCGCGACGCCGCTGAATGGCGCGCGCCGAACGGCAGGATCGTGAGCAGCTGATGCTCGAGCTGCGACTTGGCGTTGTTGCACGCGGAACAGGCAGGCACCTGTGGCAGATCCGCACGATCGGACGGCGGAAAAACCCGCGCGATGACGTGGTCACCGGTGTCAGACACGCCCGCAGTACACGCAACGTTTGCCCCTGAAGCGCTTGCTGGCCATCTTGCCTCTCCGTGAAGAAAGGACCGGTGTGCGCCGATATGCGTCTCTTCTCAGGTGGCCGGTTCCGGCATTAGCGGGCATGGCCGCGTGACCGCCGCATGCTTGCTGCCTGCCCGTATGTCGCTCGACTGACGACCGCCGTTCAGTTCCCCTTGAAGAAGTCGCCTTGATTGTCGTTCGAGAACCAGCCTTCAAAGAAGGGGGCATGCAGGCTGATCGGACGGGGTAACCCGGCAATCAGTCCTTGCTTACGTGCCGCGCCGATGCGCTGTACGCACTTGGCGTCGTCGGTCGCAAAATGGGTGATGCCGCCGATCACACACTGCCCCAGCAGCTTCGCGTCGTCCTTAACTGCATCGCGCTCATCGTCGGCCGTTCGGGCCGGATGCATGACCGAAAACACCTGCGCCGTAAGGATGGCCTCATCGATATTGAATGGCTGCACGATGAAGTTGGCCAACCCGAGGTCGGTCACACGCTGCCTGACCTCGTATTCACTGATGACGATAGTCGACAGGTGCATGGTGACGCCCGCACCAATGAAGCGTCGGAAGTATTCTTTGGCCAGTGCATGATGGGGTCGGGCGGGGCTACTCAAACAGATCAGAAAGCTTGTATCGAGCAACACGGAGTTCAATCGGTCGCCCCCCGGATATGTCGTACCCATTCGGCCGCATCGTCCACATCCTTCCAGGCTTCGTCACCCCTGGCAGTCAGACGTGCGAATGCCGCCTCGTCGAACTGCGGTGAGTAATGGACAAACTCAACCAGATGGGCTTCGCTCAGATCGCCGGTCTCCAGGTCCAGCTTCGCGCGAATACGCAGATGCACCTGCTTGTAGAGATGGTTCTCCGTCTCCGAGCGGATCAGGTCCCGGTCCGTGCGCACCACCAGCGTTTTGCCATCGGGCAGCTTGATGTGCGCATTCGGTTGGGTGGCACCGCCGAGATCGACCACTTCCCCGCGGATATAGCGCTCGACACTCACGAGGCGCTGCTCGTTCTCAGCGCGAAAATTTGTCTGACTCGAGATCGCGATCACAGCCCCCTGTCGAGTTTCAATCCTGATTTTCATCGAGGGTTTTTTGTGCGCCGATGATTGCCAGCGCTGAACGACGGCACGCCGCTTCGGATCGATCAGCCCGAGGTCAGAGCTGGTTGCCAGCATCTGGAGGTCATGGATGAGGCTGGGCGACGCGAAGTGCGGCGACTGGACGGCAAGCGAGCCGTGGACGACAGCGACTTCCGCAGCATCCGCGTCGCCGTCCTTCTCGGTTCCCTTCAGAAAATCACGGACGTCGCCCGCAAAAGACGCCAGCGTCGTCAAAGGAACACGCGCCGGGCTGATCTCATAGCCCGGCGAATCATCCTGCAGCGAAATGGTGATCGGGTTCGTTTCCATACCAGAATTGTCGCCGCTCATTGGGCCACCGTCTACTGCTCAATCCCCTTCTGTTCCCGACCTGCGCAGCTTACTTGCCGTTGACGGTGTCCTTGAACGCCTTGCCGGCGGTGAACTTCACCGTTTTCGCCGCCGCGATCTGAATCTCTGCGCCTGTCGACGGATTGCGACCCACCCGGGCGGCCCGCGTACCCGTTGAGAACGACCCGAAGCCGATCAGCTGGACCGCCTCACCACTGGTGACCGCGCGTGTCACGGTCTCGAGGATCGCATCGATCGCCGCGCCGGTCGCGGTCTTGCTGTCGCCGGTGGTCGCCGCGACCGCGTCAATCAGTTCCTGTTTGTTCATCTGCTGCCCGTGGGGTTAAGGAAACATGCACACACTACCGCACCGCACGGCCGACAGACAAATCGCAGGCAACCCATCGGCCCATCGTATTGCAGCTGACCGCCCCGCCCTTCTCCGCGTTTTCCGCACATCGCCACCGGCAGAAGAGCACGCTGGCACAAAATCACCACAGCTGATAATTGTACTTTTCACGAGTGGCGATTTGAGATATCTGGGAGAGGCAGGAAAAATGCGGCCTGATACCCAGACCCCAGCGCGCACCGGTATACCGCGCACTCAACGATTGCCCGGCTGCCGGCCCGAAAGGGTACGACGATACTGTTCGTTGTCGAGCAGCAGGTGATCGACGCGCTCGCGCAGCTGCGTCACCTGACGACGCAGCGCGTCCGCTTCGGCGGAGGCCTGGAGCCGGACCGCGTCGTTCTGCGATTTCAGGAACCGCTCGGTGCCGGCCAGCTGCCCGGCTGCCTTCGCCAGCGCGCCAGCCCCGCTCGCCGACGCGGCGATCGTCCGTTGCAGCTCCTCGAGCAAGCCGGCGATACGCGTCTCGGCGACCGTCGCGCGTGCCTCGGCCTGCGCGGCTTCGCGGCGCAAACCGCTGTTTTCTTCCTCGAGACGGCGCACGCGGGCGTGCGCGTCGGCGAGCGACGCCTCGGCGAGCTGCAGGCGCAGAAGCTGCCCCGCGGCGCCGCCCACCTCGTCACCCGGGCGCGGGGCGGCCTGTGTACCCTGCTGCCGGGCGAGCAGCGCATGCAGCGGCACCAGCGCGTCCCGGACCACCGGCTCGAGTGCCCGGCGCCATGCGAGCACGTCGACGGGGGGCCCTGCTTCCGCGTTCCCCATCGCAGGTATCGGTGCCAGCGACTGCGCGCGGCCGATTGCCTTCTGGAGGGTCTGCGAACTGGGGTTCCGGCTGACGCCCACCTGGGGCGCGACATCGCGCAGCAGCCTGGAATAGGTCGTCGCGCCGTACAGGCGGCCGGTAAGCATGCGGACCTCATCGATCAGCGCGTCAAGAAACCGCTCGTTGTCCAGCGGGAAATCGCGGTCGAGCGCGGCCAGCGCGCGCATGATGGCGCGCAGCTGCGTGTCGGTCCATTCGATTCTCGGACGGGGCACGGCGCGCTACTCCGATGCAGGCAGAGGCGGCGCACCCGTGACCGGCTGTGCGGACGCCGGTTCGTCGCCCATCAGCGCGCGCAGTTCCGCTTCCAGATCCGCCAGGGCGGCCGAAAGTTCCCACCCCATGTCCCCGAACCGCTCCTGTAACTTGCGCCGCAGATCTGGGCGGCTCCCCGAGGCGAGCGTCGTGGCTACCAAGGCGTAGCCCTCTGTTAGCGCGCCCATGATTCCATCTATCCGGTCTGCCGTGCGCTTGGGCAGGAAAATCCGCCAATCCTGATAGGCAGAGCTGAACGCACGGAAGGCGTCGATAAACGAGTCGTCTTCGCTGTCCGGAGCACGTGGGTCAATGCGCCGAAGCAGGGTTGCCTGTGGGACACCATGCACGCGCAGTAGGTGCGCATGCACCGACGCGATCGCCTCGAAGCGTCGTTCAACCAGTCCTCCGTACTTTGCACTATGTGCGGCTGCGGCGATCGCCAGCGACGCGCGCAGCTTCTCGAGCTCGACATCGGCCTGCCCCTTCAGGGTCGCCTTGTAAGTCTCAAGCTTCAGGTCTGCCTCGGCCTTCAGCTGCGCTCTCAGGGTCTCGAGTTTTTCCGCGTACTCGGCCTGGATCGCACCACGTACGCGCTCGCCGATCCAGGTGCGCAGCAGCCAGACCAGCGCTCCACCGAGGACCACGCTCACGCCGGCCGACGACAGCAGCGTCACCGCAAAGTCACTCATCCCCGTCATCCCTGTCTCTCCACAGTCAGCCGGTTGATCATGACCGTCACCGTGTCACGTCGTGCCGCGTGCTTCACGTGGGCCGACCCGGTTGCCCTCGCCGCCGGTAAAGCCGTCGCCCGTCGCGGTGCCCGGCGGATTCGACACCCCGAAAATGGAGTCGGCCTGCACACCAGGCTGGCCCGGTACACCCGCCATCACCATCCCGTAGATCGAGAAGCGCCACAGCGTCCGTGACTGAGCGCTGGGGTCCTGTGCGGCGCGGTAGACGAAGGTGCCGCCGCCAAGATTCACGTCAAGCCGCTCGCCCCATTGAGGATTGGCGAAAGCGCTTTCCAGCGTGTCGAGGCCGTGCGGATGGAAAAATGACGCGCGCACCTGGTTGGGCGGCGCCAGATCGGCCTGCCAGTGATGCCAGGCGAGACCGATCATCATGTATTCGCACAGCCGCGTTACGAGCCGGCTGTCGAGCGGCAAGGTCATGTTCGGTGTCCAGCGCGGCGCATACTCGCCGCGCCACTGACGGTTCCAGGCGCCGAGCAGGTCCCGGTGCAGCCGGGCGTTCTTTTCGAGCCGCGCCGGTACCATCTCGTCGAGCGTGCGCGCTGCTGCGGCATGACGCGCGCCGAAAGGCAGCACCGTGAGCAGGTGGTGTTCGAGCCGTGACTTCTCGTTATTGCACCGGTGGCAGGCCGGCACCTGCGGCAGGTCCGCGCGCTCAGACGGCAGGAAAAAGCCCCGCGCGATGACATGGTCTCCCGTGTCGGAGAGACCGGACTTTCCACAATAGACACAGCGTTTGCCGCGAAAACGCTTGCTCATGTCCTACCCCGTCAGTCGTGTTCGTTAGCGCACGCATGCCGTCACAGTCGCATGCGATCTGAAAGACCTGCCGCCAATACTGGGGAATGGCAATCCCGCCAGCTGCCCCGATGGAGGCTGCAATGAAGCCTGTAACAAAACTCGCCCTGTGCGTGGCACTTAGCTCGATCGTTGTATTCGCTGCCCCGCCCAGCCGGGCTGACGATGACCAGGACAACGCACAGGGGATCCAGAACGCAATCCGCCAGACTGGCGACAGCACCCCGGTCCGCAACGAGGTCAACCGCAACATGGATGAGGGCGACAAGGCCAACGGTCGGGACAGTCGTTCCCCACCTCCGCCCCAGGGTAAGGACGCCCCGGCGAAGTGATTCATCATTCTCGGCCTGTCGGCCGTGAAGCCCGCGGCAACGCCACTTGTGTTTGCGGGCGGCCTTACATCAGATTCTGCCACACCCAGGATCATATTTACGTCAGTTTTTATGATCCTGCTTTCCACTAGGGAACATTACCGCCATAATGTCTACTAGCTGCTTGCACGTTGACTATGGCCGGCTTTCATTAAAACCACTTCACTTCGCATTGCTATATATTTTATCGATAAATCTGTTGAATCTTCGCAGACTGCCTGCCTTGGCTAACAGGGCGGCCCCCGCGCATCCAGGCTTCCATGAATCCGGATCCGCTCAGAGCATCGGGGCGATCGCAGCCCCCTTTTCTCAAGCTTTGGAAGGCTGCTCTGCATGCTGGTTATTTCTATCCAATTTTTTCATGGATCGGTTAGTTGCCCAGTCCGATTCCTGAAAGCATCCACTAG